>JAZQHL010000048.1:0-2737 GCA_045540595.1 Ruminococcus sp. | reverse complement strand
CCTCCTTGAAAAATACGCAGTTCAGACTCCTTCAGAGGAGTTCGAAGAAAAGCAGAAGATTGACGGCAGACAGGTTACCTACCTTGCCCGCTCAGGTGAGCTTCTTGCAATGTTTGTCACCACCTATGCCACAACCCTGAGAATTGCTCAGCAGCTTCAGAAAGCCGAGGAAAACGGCATAAGCCTTCTGGTACGCACCACCGACTGCAACGTTACAGGTGAAAAAATTGCCGATGACTTTGGAATCTTCTTCCGCTCTGTCAAGGTGCTTCCCACAGGTCTTGGCAATGTTTGTCAGGAAATCACCTCAGTAAAAGAGGATTCCAGCCGTGCTTATCTTGCTACAAGAGGCTCCTTTATGTCTTTCCTGCGTGCAGTGTCAGGCTGTGTAAAGCTCAAGAACAACATTTCACTTGCGGTTATTATCCAGCTTATCGGAATTGTGCTGGGTATTGCACTTATGGCAAGCATCGCACTTTTTGCAGGTGTGGGTGCACTCAAGAATCTTGAGGTGCTTCTCTTTGTTGTATTCTGGGCAGCAGCCGCTATCATAGTTCCTGCAATCCAGAAACCGTAAAACTATCTACATAGCCTATTTTATCAGAACAGGAGTTGATTATATGCTTATAGCCCCTTCACTGCTTTCCTGCGATTTCTCCAGATACGGCGAAGAAATCAGACGTATGGACAAGGCAGGCGCTGACTTTATGCACCTTGATGTTATGGACGGTCACTTTGTGCCCAACATCACTTTCGGTGCTCCCGTTATCAAGTGGGTAAGAAAATACACAGACAAGCCCTTTGACGTGCACCTGATGATTTCTGAACCCCTCAGATACATTGATGATTTTGCCGATGCAGGCGCAGATATCATCACCTTCCACGTAGAGGCTGACTCTGACATTCAGGCTACAATCGACAAAATCAAAAGCCACGGCATCAAGGCAGGACTTGTTATCAAACCCAAGACTCCTGCAGAGGTGGTTTTCCCTTATCTTGACCAACTGTATATGGTGCTTGTAATGACTGTTGAGCCGGGCTTTGGGGGACAGTCCTTTATGGCAGATATGCTCCCCAAGGTTGAGGCTATCCGCAAGGAAGCAGACCGTATAGGACACACAGACCTGCTCATTCAGGTTGACGGCGGTATTGGTGAAGGCAACATCAGGCAGGCTTACGAGGCAGGGGTTGACGTCTGCGTGGCAGGCACCTCTGTTTTCAAGGCAGAAGATGCCGCACTTGCTATAAAAAATATGAAAGACAAGTGTGAGTAATCTGACAGAATTTACGTCTAACATATAGGCAAAGCCTATTTTATATTTTAATTTTCACAGGAGGTTTTTTGAAATGAGAAACTTAAAACAAATCTTATCCGTTGTGCTTGTTCTTTTACTTGCACTCTCTTCCGTAGCATTTGCAGTTTCTGCTGAGGAGTTTGTACCCTCTGAGGAGCCTGTACTCTACTTTGAGGTACCCGAGGACTGGACAAACTACAGTAAAATCTATTGCCACGTATGGCCCTACGGCGGTGACGCCTTTGCAAACTGGCAGAGCAAAAAGGAAGCCTGCACAAAGACAGAAACAGAGGGCGTTTTCTCCTACGACATCACCGCTAAAACTCAGGCTGTACTGGAAGAAGGCGTTGTGTACTGCGTAATCTTCTCTGCAGATACAGGTGCTCAGACCTACGACCTGCTCTTTGGTACAGATTGCTTTGGTGATACCGCATACTGTGACGGCACAATGTATGAGAATCCCCAGGACAGCAACAAAACTGCTCAGGCTGCATTCTGGAAACATCAGGATCCCCTCAGATACGGTCCTCTGTTCCAGATTACTTCTATCGGAAACACAGCAGGCGTTACCCTGCCTCCCAACAGAACAGCAACAGATATTCTCTATGATTTCTTGCTCTTCAACCTTGAGAATGCACGCACATATTCAGGTAAGTCAGACCAGCAGATTGTAGACAGCCTTGCCGAAAAACTTCAGCTTACTGACGAGCAGGTAGCTGACACCATCTCTCTTGCAGGTGTTGAAGTTGCTTGGTCAGCAGACGGTGCCGCATCAGGTGACGAGGTTACTCCTGACGAGACTACACCTGATGAAACAACTCCCGACGAGACTACAACTGACGAAATCGTAATCTACGGCGACGCAAACCGTGACGGTTTTGTAAATATCAAGGACGCAACTGCAATCCAGAAGGTTGCTGCAGGTCTTGAGGCACTTGAAACTCCTCAGGCAAGATGGTGCGCAGATGTAAACCTTGACGGCTATGTAAACATCAAAGATGCCACCGCTATTCAGAAATATGTGGCAGGTCTTGAGTCTGAAGACTGCATCGGTACAGAAACCCTTTGGGAAGAAAACTTTGCACCTATAGACCCTGCTGACTGATAAAAATTCAAACCGAAGAAAACACAAAACCGCAAGGATTCTTTTATCCTTGCGGTTTTTCATATCTTTGTGTAAAAGTTTCTGACGAAAATAAAAAAGCCGAGCCTTTGCTCGACAAAATTCCAAACCATAATGTGGTGCCGGTGACCGGACTTGAACCGGTACGATATTGCTACCGAGGGATTTTAAGTCCCTTGTGTCTGCCATTCCACCACACCGGCAGATAAATAAAAAAATCGTGACCCGGACGAGAATCGAACTCGTGTTACCGCCGTGAAAGGGCGGTGTCTTAACCTCTTGACCACCGGGCCACATGGTAGCGGAAATAGGACTTGAA
>JAZQHL010000047.1:0-7575 GCA_045540595.1 Ruminococcus sp. | reverse complement strand
ATGGCTACGATCCGACTTGGGATAAAGCAAAGACTGAGTCGTCGCATTGCAGTTGCGCCCATGGTTGTGAGTTCGTCGGAAGCGTTGAACAAACTGAGAATAGCTTCAGGGAAAATCTGGAAAACGAGAGTACCGCAAGTCATAATTAAGAAAGCAATAAGCAAAGCATATCTTAGTGTGGTCATCATACGTTTTCTGTTTCTGGCTCCATAATTATATCCTATTATGGGAGATACACCTTGATTGAGTCCAAAAACGGGCATAAACACAAAACTCTGTACCTTATAGTAAATACCATAGATTGTCTGAGCATCTGTGTTAACCTGAGGGCTTGCAGGAGACATATTGATGATTATGTTGATACCTGCTACAAGAACTGAGCCGATTGCCTGCATAACAATACCTGAGAGGCTTACAACGTATATTTCCTTGATTGTTCGTAATGATAACCTTAAGTTTTTGAATGTGAACTTGATAGGGAATTTTTTGAAACAAACAACAATTATCAGGAAAATCATTGCCAGCCACTGACCTGCAACGGTGGCAACAGCAGCACCTAAGGCGCCCATCTCAGGTATAGGACCAAAGCCAAAAATAAATATGGGATCAAGAATGATGTTGCTGAAAGCACCAATCAGGTGAGAAATCATCGGGAAAATCATATTACCTGTGGCCTGTATGGACTTTTCTATCATAACCTGGATAAAAGAGCCAAGTGAAAAAATAAGAACTACAGAAATATAGTCGACGCCATAATCGATTATTGACTGATTCTCTGCTCCTGCCATAAAGGTGATGAAGGGTCTTGAGAGAAAAATACCTGCTAATGCAAAAATTATCCATGTAACAAAAGCAAGTATAAGACCTGTTGCAGCAACACGTTCTGCTTCTTGTTTTTTCTGTTCACCCAGACGTCGTGCCAACAGGGAGTTTACACCAACTGCAGTACCTACTGTGAAAGCGATAAGCAGAATCTGCAAAGGGTATGCAAGGGAAACAGCAGTGAGTGCATCACTGTTTCCACCATAGTTACCAAGGAATACACTATCTACAACGTTGTAGAGAGCTTGTATAAGCATAGAAAACATTGCAGGTACACTCATACTAAGTATAAGTGGAAGTATTTTCTGGGTTCCCATTTTGTTTTGCTTTTCGACGTTCATTTCTTTCTCCTTGAATCTTTAACTTTATTTAATGCGTTTTTTGTTGCGATTAAATATTAATATAAAAATAACTATAAATATTGTTCCTGCTAATGCACCCGAAATATCAATTAAGATATCTATAAACTGAAATGCTCTGCCATCTGACAATAACTGAATGCATTCATCAGAAAGCGCAATAAAAGCAGAAGAAATTATTGAATATAAGGGTATTAAACCAACTCTAATATTATATGATTTGTACATAGCGGCCAGAGAAGCACCGAGTAAAGCAAACTCTGTAAAATGAGCACAAGTTCGCACAAATGAATGTGTAAGTGTTATGCTGAAACCAAGTGCTGATAATACTGAATTAAGAAAAGCAAGCACTCTTCCGCTCTGAGCTGCTGATTGTGCAGCATTTTTCATTGATTGCATAAAGATAAAAATTATAATCAGCAGTGTGATAAAGGTTAATATACACCGCTTAATTACCTGTTTTTTGTATGTAGTCAAATAATCACAACCTAATCTTTATTATTTTATCTAATTACAAATAAAAAGTCAATTTTTCTGTTGTAAAAAATAAAGAAATACTATATAATTATTAAGATTAATATAATAAAATAATTTCTGAGGTGTTATATGATTAATCGATTAAGATTATTAACTGCGAATGCTTCAGCTACTGCTGATGAGTTAGGCTTAACCGAAAGACTCGTCAATACAATGGTTGGATTACTTGGCGGTTTCCCTGCTGAACTGGTTGTTTTTATTATTTCACTTTTCCCTATTCTGGAGTGCAGAGGCGGTATGATTGCCGCAAGTCTTCTGGGAGTTGACTACTGGCTTGCTTTAATTATCAGTATAATCGGTAACCTTTTACCTATCCCCTTTATTTTTCTTTTTATTGAGAAAATCTTTAATCTTATGAAAAAAACAAAGTTCCTTGGTAAGATTGTAAATAAGATTGAATCAAAAGCTATGAGTAAATCTGATAAGATTACAAGGTACAAAAGATGTGGCCTGCTGCTTTTTGTAGGTATTCCCCTACCCGGTACAGGTGCCTGGACCGGTGCACTTATTGCGGTACTGCTTAAACTTAACCTGAAAGATTCAGTTATCAGTATATTCTTTGGAGTACTTATGGCTGCAGGTATCATGTCCTTTATTTCATACGGACTGCCCTGGGTGGTTTCATTATTTGCATAATCTTTAAAGGGCAATCAAAATGATTGCCCTTATTTTATACGGTGATATATATGAGTAAATCTGAAAAACATTTTGATATCGCTGTTATCGGTGGCGGTGCTGCAGGACTGTTTTGTTCTGTTCTGATCAAATCAAGAAAACCTGAGTTAAGTGTAGCTGTAATTGAAGCTCAGGATAGAGTCGGAAAGAAACTTCTGACAACAGGTAACGGCAGATGCAATCTGACAAATCTTTATAATACACCAGATATGTATCATGGTACATTCAAAAAAGGTGCTGAATATCTTCTTGAACTATGCCCCCCCACTACAGTTGTAGGTTTGTTTGAAGAACTTGGTCTTTTGACTTATGCTGAAGATGACGGCAGAGTATACCCTGTAAGTAAACAGGCAAATTCTGTTCTGGATATTCTGAGAATAACTATGGATAAACTTGGTGTTCATGTTATTCTTAGCAATAAAGTAATTGATATAAAAAAGAATAAGGATAGTTTCAGATTAGAATGTATTGGTACCAGTATTCACGCTGAAAGAGTTGTTGTATCAAGCGGAAGCAAGTCTACACCATCTACAGGTGCAGATGATTCACTTCTTTATAAATTAAAAACTTTTGGTCACAGTGTTGTTTCTCCTGTTCCTGCACTCTGTCCTGTACTTGTGGATTCTCCTTATCTCAAGTCATTGAAAGGAATCAGAGCAAGCGGTTGTGTGAGGATAATCAAAGATAATAAAGTGTTACGCGAAGAATACGGTGAAATACAATTTACCGAAAACGCACTTTCGGGTATATGTGTTTTTAACTTGGCACGTATTGCAAATACAGAAAAAGATACTGTGATTTCACTTTCACTCTTGCCTGAAAAAAGTTATGGAGAGATTCTTGAGTTGCTGAAAAGAAAGAGACAGAATCACAACTCCGCTGCAAAAGCAGAAGAGTTGTTAATCGGTTTTTTTAACCGTATGTTAGGGATTGCTTTGTTAAAATCTTCAGGAATTTCTCCCGGCAAAGAAATGAAAGATATTTCAGATAATGAAATTAAGAAACTCGCTTCAGTTATAAATGATTGGCAATTCAAAGTGATACCTGCTAATGATTTCTCCCGTTCTCAGGTAACTGCAGGAGGAATCAATGGTAAAGAAATTGAACCCAAAACAATGAGAAGCATTAAAACAGACAACTTGTATTTAATTGGTGAAGCAGTTGATTGTGATGGTGATTGCGGTGGTATGAATCTGCAATTTGCTTTCGCATCAGCATACTGTGCCGCTTGTGACATAACATTATGATAACTGTAAAAAACTTAAGACTACCCCTGAAATACAATCAGGAACAACTGAATACTGCTGTTGCAAAAGAATTGAAAATATCCGTCAGCGAAATCCGATCCCTTACATTAAGAAGATTGAGCGTTGATGCAAGAAAGAAAAATGATGTTCATTATATCGCAATGGCTGATGTGACGCTCTGCTCAAATGAGAGCAAAATCGCAGAAAAATGCCGCAATGCAGAAGTATCAAGTCAAAATGAATACTCTTTTTCAACAGATAAAAGGCTTACTAACAGACCTGTGGTTGTCGGCTCAGGGCCTGCAGGGCTTTTCTGCGCACTTATACTTGCTCGTAATGGTGCTGATCCTATTATTATTGAACGCGGACAAACTGTAGACGAAAGAACAAAAACTATTGATTCTTTCTGGGATTCGGGTTTACTCAATAAAGAATCGAATGTTCAATTTGGTGAAGGTGGAGCAGGTACATTTTCTGACGGAAAACTTAACACAGGTACTAATGATATTCGACAAGGCTTTATTCTTAAGGAGTTTGTATCTCACGGTGCACCTGAAGACATACTTATTTCAGCTAAGCCTCATATAGGTACTGATAAACTCAGAGGAACTATCAAGGCTATCAGAAAAGAAATAGAAGAACTTGGTGGAGTATTTCTGTTTAATACACAGTTTGTGGATTTTAAGTCGCATAATGGCAGGGTAACTCAGGTTATACTCAAAAGAAATAATCAGACAGAAATCATCGATACAGATGTTTTGGTGCTTGCCATTGGTCACAGTGCAAGAGATACTTTTACTATGCTAAGAGATAAAGGTATTGAAATGCAGCAGAAAGCCTTTTCTATAGGTGCAAGAATTGAACATCTGAGAGAAGCTGTAGATGAATGTCAGTACGGAAAAGCACGTCATCTTTTACCTGCTGCTGATTATAAAGTGAACACTCATCTTGATAGTGGACGAGGTGTGTATTCCTTCTGTATGTGTCCCGGCGGATATGTTGTTAATGCATCAAGTGAAGAAGGTATGCTTTGTACGAACGGAATGAGTCTGTATGCAAGAGATAATGTTAATTCTAACAGTGCTATCCTTGTTGGCATTACACCTGAAGATTATAATCAGGGTGACGTGCTTGATGGTATGAAGTTACAGCGCAGGATTGAGAAGTCTGCTTATGATTTGTGTGGAGGATACATCTCTCCTGTGCAAAGAGTAGGAGATTTTATAGGTGTAAACGGAAACATTCTCACTTATCCTGAGCCAACAATCAAGCCGGGATATGAATTCTGCAATCTTGAAAAGGTATTTCCTGCTTTTATTTCTGAAGCACTGAAAGAAGGCTTATGGAAGCTTGGTGAACGGACACCTTTTTTCAAGGATATGGGCGCTGTACTTACTGCACCTGAAACAAGAAGCTCCTCCCCTGTCAGAATTTTAAGAGATGAAACCTTACAGTCTGTATCTTGCAAAGGTATATTCCCTTGCGGAGAAGGTGCAGGATATGCAGGCGGAATCATGTCTGCAGCAACTGATGGCATAAAATGTGCCGAAGCAATTTTATCATAAAATCAAGGCTCTCAGTATTTTAACTGAGAGCCTTTCTTAATGTTATTGTTTTGTAAGCTGAACACTCACTGTTTCAGATGTGCGATATACCCAACACAAACCATTGCTGTTAACGGTTATATTTACAGGTACATCAACGGGAGTATCAGCAGAAGGTGTAACACCTTCAAAATCATAAACGATGCTGAAACTGTTATCAGTCAGATCTCCCAAGGCGGTTGTGGTTCCTACAACAGATACTGCGAAGGTTGTGGGAACGTTGTAACTATATCCTTCAGGAAGATTCTTCACTGTTATTTTGTTAGAAGGAACATCAAATGCTTCCATACGGAAGTTTGAGAAGTCGAGCTGAACTTTGACAAACTCAACGCCATCACTCTTATTTACAAACTGATCTCCCAGAATATCGCTTACAGAGAAGGTTTCGTTGTAAATCTGATTCTTATACTTAGAAAGAGAACCGATATCGATAGCAAAATTCTTGATTGCATCCTCACCTGTGATAAGATTTTCAGGACCTGCAACGCTTATTGTAGAAGGTGTTACAGAATAATAGAATGATTTAAGATCGATGGAATCAGGCTGATACTTGATAGTAAAAGGTACGTCCTGATCAATTTTGAGGAATCTGAAAGATACATCAACAGTAGAATAACTCATTGTGATGTATTCAGTTGAAACCTCCTGAGCACCTGCAGAGTTAGGATCTTCACTATCAAAAAATCTCAATGTGTAGGTGTTTGTCACAGTTGAAGCGTTGGGACTATTTACCTTACCAGTAACATAGGCACATTTGACTTTATCTACAAGAGTTTCGGGTCCTGTGATTTCCACGGTGGACGGAAGATTGTTGTCAACATAATATCCTTCAGGGTTATATGAGAAATTGCTTACAACATCTACGGTTTTGGTAGCTTCTCTGTCAACCATAATTGTTATGGTTTCGGGCTCGACTCTTTCGATGTCAAAACTCATATTGCTGTTGTTTTTTACTACAACAGGATAAGTGCCTGTACCAGGCTTGTTAACAGAAAACAAATCTACTGTAGCGGTGATATCACCTGCTGTCAAAGAATCTACAACAACTCTTTTACCTGAAACGTTTACTGTTATTTTATCAACGCTTGTGCTGAAAATCTTAAGGTCTTTGGACACACTGTCAGAAAGACTGTAATTAAGCGGAACGTTAGTAATAGTCTGCGTTGTATTATCGGAGCTTATCATCCAGAACATAAAGGAAAGTAAAAAAGAAAGGATAATGACGAGCTTCTTGTTATCGAGAAGTCGTCCGAATAAGGATTTATTCTTCATCGGTCTTCTTCTCCTTTCTTTTCTTGAAAAATGCAGAGAATTCAGCTTTATCATTTTCAGCAGGAAGCAGATATTCTTCCAGTTTAGCAACGAGAGTATCTCTGTCATAATCTCTTGTGAGAACACCATTAATTGCAACAGAAATCTGCCCTGTTTCTTCAGATACAACTACTACAATAGCATCTGATACTTCACTCATACCTATAGCGGCACGGTGACGGGTTCCGATATCTCTTCTGCCTTCTTCCTTACTGTTAAGAGGAAGAATACAGCCTGCAGCAAGGATTTTACCTCCGCGGAGTATGCATGCTCCGTCATGAAGAGGAGCTTTATTGAAGAAGATATTGCCGAAGATAGCAGTTGAAGTATCACAGTTGAGCATTGTACCTGTTGAAGCAATATCTGTAATTTTGGTTTCGCGTTCAAAAACGAAAAGCGCACCTGTTCTTGTGTGACTGAAAAGCACTGCTGAATCAGCTACATCAGAAATTGCTTTAATCTCATTATCTTTCTCTGAATTGGACATAAGTCCGCCCTGAAATATCTTGAGATAGCTTTTTGAAAGTTTGGAACGTCCTAACTGTTCAAGAGCCTTTCTTATTTCAGGTTGGAAAATGATAAAGATAATAATTACCGAGAAATCCAGGAAAACCTTCAGAATAGAGGTTACCATTGTGAGGTTGAAGATTGATGCCAGAGCATAGAAAAGCAGTACAAGGAAAATACCCTTGAGCAACTGTTCGGCTCTGGTATCTCTAACCAATTTAAGAATTCCGTATATTAAAATTGCAATGATTATTATATCAATCAAGTCTGCCAGTTTGAATGTGCTGAACAGTGATATGATATTGTTGAACCACTCACTAATAACTTGCATAGACGTCCTCCGATATTGCTTATATTTCTATTTTATCATTATAAAACTTATAATGCAATATCAAATGTTAAATTTTTTACGATTGGAAAGCCGAAAAACAGCATTTATAAAGTTATTTATATCTGATTCGGTTGTGAATACAGAGGGAGAAACCCTGACAGTACCATATGACTCTGTATTCA
>JAZQHL010000046.1:0-4862 GCA_045540595.1 Ruminococcus sp. | reverse complement strand
AGCAACGGTCCGGGCTCCTTCACAGGTGTCCGTATCGGTGTGTCAGTTGCAAAGGGAATTGCGTTCCCTGATGACCTGCCCTGTATTGCGGTTTCTACTCTTGAGTCAATGGCATATAATCTCATACTCACAGATTGTATTGTCTGTGCGGTTATGGACGCAAGAAGAAATCAGGTCTACAATGCAATGTTCTCCATAGAGTACGGTGAGGTTCACCGTCTTTGCGAAGACAGAGCAATTGCACTTTCTGACCTTAAAGAAGAAATTGCACAGAAGTACGAGGGCAAACGTGTCATACTTGTAGGTGACGGCAGTACTGTTGCGATGCGTGAACTTATGAATCTTGACAGATCAGTAGAAATGGCGCCTGAGTCACTTAAACTCCAGCGTGCATCTTCTGTTGCACTTGCAGCCCTTGCCCGTATGAACGCAGGGGAGAAGCCTGTGAATTCTGCACAGCTTCTGCCTTCATATCTGAGACTTTCTCAGGCTGAGCGTGAGCGTCAGGAAAAACAGAATGCAGAGAATAACACAGCAGAAAATAATACTTAAACTAAAGGAGAAATAAAAATGATTGCAATCGGATGTGACCACGGCGGACTTGAAATCAAGAACGCAATCGTAGAGTATCTTAAGAGTGCAGGTGTTGAGTATATCGACTTCGGCACATACACAGAGGATTCAGTAGATTATCCTGTTTATGCTTATAAAGTAGCAAATGCAGTTTCCAAGGGTGAGTGCGAAAAGGGCATCATCTGCTGCGGTACAGGTATCGGTGTGGCAATTGTAGCCAATAAAGTAAAGGGTATCCGTGCAGCAACAGTTACTAACGAGTTCTGTGCAGAGATGACCCGTCGCCATAACAACACAAACGTTGTTACAATGGGTGGCAGAGTTATTGATGCTGAAACAGCAGTTCGTCTTGCAGATATCTTCCTGAACACTCCCTTTGACGGTGACCGTCACACAAAACGTGTGGATATGATCACACAGATCGAAAACGGCGAATTCGAAGCATAATCAGAATTATAATAATTTCCGCTTTCGGCTCCCCCTTTGCCGGGGAGTCGGATTGCGGTGTTTTATATTTAATCCTGAGGGGTAGTAAAGAAATTCTTGCAATTTATATTTTCATAGTGTATAATATTTTACATTCGCCGGTATGATGGAATTGGCAGACGTGACGGACTCAAAATCCGTTGGTAGCGATACCGTGTGGGTTCGAGTCCCACTACCGGCACCATAAAAAGGAACAGGCCACTTGAGTCTGTTCCTTTTTATAATATTAGTTGGGACGCGACCCCTGAATTGAATAATTCAAGTCAGGTATAGTTATATGACAAATATCAATTTAGTATTTGACGGAAATCTTGATGATGCAGACATCATTGCTGTTCCTGATGAACTCGTATCTGTAATAGAAGAAATTGGAGCAGAATTTTTGCGTTGGGTTTCCACTGCTGAGGAATCTGATTATTGGACTATCATTGATGGAAGAAGATGCGTAGTTGCTGAAACAAACGGTTTTATCAAATGGATAAATTCCTGTTATTGTAATGAAACAGAAAAAGCCTGTATTGTAGCAAGAAATATAAAATTCTGTCCTGATTATAGAATTATAGAGTTCTGATGATTATCACAATTTATTTGTGTTTATTCATTCACTTAATCCCTTTGCATATGTACGGAGGTTTACAATGAATTGGAATCTTATGTTTGTTTTCAATAACATATTACTCGGCATAGGTCTTGCCATGGATGCCTTCTCTGTTTCTCTTGCAAACGGTCTTTCCGAGCCTTTGATGCGACGCAGAAAGCTTTGCTCTATCGCTGGTGTCTTTGCATTCTTTCAGGCTTTGATGCCTATGATTGGCTGGGTTTGCGTACATACAGTAGTTCAGTGTTTCAAATCCTTTGAAAAGTTTATTCCCTGGATTGCCCTTGTACTTCTTCTGTATATTGGCGGCAAGATGCTTTATGACGGTATCCGATCAAAGAATGAGGAAGAAGAGCATACACAGAAAATCGGCTTTTCAGCCTTGCTGATTCAGGGCGTCGCTACCTCAATCGATGCACTTTCAGTAGGCTTTACTATAGCGGACTACGATTTTTTTATGGCGCTTGTCAGTGCTCTTATCATTGCGGCGGTTACTTTCATCATCTGCGTATGCGGTGTTATCATCGGCAAAAAATTCGGCACAAAACTCTCAGGCAAAGCCACAATCTTCGGCGGAATTATTCTTATCCTTATCGGCATGGAAATCTTCGTCACAGGTGTCTTTTTCTGATTTGTATACTACTTTTATTTCCTGTCGAAAGAATCGGCAGGAATTTTTATATAATCTGCAACCATTACTCAAAAATCGGTACTATATATACGAAGCCGCTTCAAAACTTTTCATAGGAGGTGTATTATGGAAGATAATGAAATAGTCAGACTTTATCTGGAGCGTTCAGAAAATGCTATCAAAGAAACTGCTGAAAAATACAGTACATACTGTTATACAGTAGCATTTAATATTCTTCAGAATCAGTCAGATTCAGAGGAAGTTCTGAACGATACATATATGGGTGTGTGGAACAGTATTCCTCCGAATATCCCAAAGTCACTCAGAGCTTTTGTTGCTGGAATTACCCGTAATCTAAGTCTTAAGAAATACCGCTTCCTGAATGCACAAAAACGTGGAGAAGGACAAGTATCAATAGCACTTGAGGAACTTTCAGAGTGCATTCCGTCAGTAAAGAGTGTTGAGTCAGAACTTGAAAATACAGAACTTGCGGATGTTCTCAACAGGTTTCTTTCTCAGCTTAAAAGTCTTGACAGACGGATTTTTCTGAAACGGTACTGGTGTCTTGATTCTGTCAGTAATATTTCAGAGGAGTTTGGCTTCTCTGAAAGTAAGGTGAAATCCAATCTCCACCGAACTCGAAAGAAACTTCGTATATATCTCGAAAAAGAAGGTGTTAATATTGAAACCTGAGCATTTATTGGATTCTATTGGAATGATTAATGAAGATTATGTGGAAGAAGCATTATCATCTACACCAAAGATTAAAAAGCGTAAAAGTATAGTTAAAATCACTCTTGTTGCTGTTATAACACTCTTGTGTGTAACTTTAATAGTACCCACCTTTGCCACTGTTGTTGCAAAGCCTGACCAGTTCCTGTATGCTATGTTCCCTGCAATAGCACAGAAACTGAAACCTGTGCAGATGTCATGTGTGGATAACGGAATCAAACTTGAGGTTATCTCTGCAAATGTAACTGACACTGAAGCACAGGTGTATATATCATTGCAGGATTTAGAGGGTGATAGGGTAGATGCAACAACGGATTTGTTCGACAGTTACCATATCCGCAGACCTTTTGATGGCTCTGCTACCTGCAGTATGGTGCGTTTTGATGAAGCAACCAAAACAGCAACCTTTCTGATACAGATTGAGTGGTATAATACCAGAAAGGTTATCGGCTCAAAAGTAACTTTCAGTCTCAAAGAGTTCTTAAGTCATAAGCAGGAGTACGAGGGCTTCCTTGACGGAATAGACTTGTCTCAGGTAAAAGCAGCACAGGAAACCATAACAGATGTCAGCATCAGAGGAGGCAGTTACCTTGATGAAAATCAAACTCTTCTCGATGAAACATCTCTCTATCTTAAACCTGTAGAAGGCGGAATTACCGAGTCACCGGTAGAAGGTGTAGAGATTACAGGTATAGGATATATCAACGGTAAACTTCATATCCAGACCTATTACGAGAATATTGTAGATTACGATAACCACGGCTGGATTTCTATCGTTAATGAAAATAATAAAGACTATGGTGAACAATCAGTCGCTTTCTGGGATGAAACCGAAACAGGCTCCTATGAAGAAGAAGTGTTTGATATATCACCTGAAGAACTTTCTCAAAGCAGACTGTATTGTTCCTTTGTTACAACGGACAGAATCACCAGAGGTGACTGGGAGGTAACATTTGAGCTAAATTGATTGATCCCAATTAAATGTATAAATTACACACAAATAAGAGAAAATAGTCAATATATTTTATCATTGAAAATACTTGAAAATTCAAAAAGATTGACTTATAATATTTTATTATAAATTATCTTGGAGAGGTGTTTTGTATGGATAACAACAGACGTCCTGAAACAATGGAACGTATCACAACCAAAGCTCAGGCTGACAAGTTTATTGAAGAGCAAATAGCAGAAGTTCGTGCACAGGTAGGCGACAAGAAGGTACTTCTGGCGCTTTCAGGCGGAGTTGACTCATCTGTAGTTGCAGCACTTCTTATCAAAGCAATCGGCAAACAGCTTGTTTGTGTACATGTAAACCACGGCCTCATGCGTAAGGGTGAGAGCGAAGCAGTTATCGAGATGTTCGGCAACGAGCTTGACGCAAACCTTATTTATGTTGATGCAACCGACCGTTTCCTTGACCTTCTTGCAGGTGTCAGTGACCCCGAGAAGAAGAGAAAGATCATCGGCGCAGAGTTTATCAATGTTTTCGCTGATGAAGCAAGAAAACTTGAAGGCGTTGCATATCTTGCACAGGGTACAATTTATCCTGATATCCTTGAGAGCATCAAGCAGGCTGAAGGTAAAAAAGCAGTTAAGTCTCACCACAATGTTGGCGGTCTTCCTGAGGACCTTCAGTTTGAACTTGTAGAGCCCCTCAAGTTCCTCTTCAAAGACGAGGTGCGTGTAGTGGGTGAGGCACTCGGACTTCCTCACGCAATGGTATACCGTCAGGCGTTCCCCGGTCCCGGACTTGGCGTTCGCTGCCTTGGTGCGATCACCCGCGACAGACTCCATGCACTCCGCGAGGCTGATGCAATTCTCCGTGAGGAATTTGACAACTGC
>JAZQHL010000045.1:0-4752 GCA_045540595.1 Ruminococcus sp. | reverse complement strand
TTATCAATATGACAAATAACAAATCAGTTCTTAAGTGGCTTGATGAAATGAAGGCTCTCCTTACACCTGATGAGGTAGTATGGATTGACGGCAGCCGTGAGCAGGTTGAGGCACTCCGTGCACAGGCTTGCGAGACAGGCGAGATGATCAAGCTCAATCAGGAGAAGCTTCCCGGCTGTTACCTCCACCGTACAGCTGTTAACGACGTTGCTCGTGTTGAGGGCAGAACTTTCATCTGCTCCAGAAACGAAGAGGACGCAGGTCCTACAAACAACTGGATGGATCCCCAGAAGGCATATGAGATGCTCTTTGACATTGCACGTGGCAGCTACAAGGGCAGAACAATGTACATCATTCCTTATTCCATGGGTCCCATCGGCTCTCCTCTTTCCCAGATCGGTATCGAGGTAACTGACTCTATCTACGTTGTACTCAATATGGATATTATGACACGTACAGGTAAGGCTGTACTTGATACACTTGGTGACAGCGAAGACTGGATCAAGGGTCTCCACTCCCGTTGCGACATCGACGAGGAGAAGAGATACATCTGTCACTTCCCCGAGGATAACTACATCATCTCCGTTAATTCCGGTTACGGCGGTAACGTTCTCCTTGGTAAGAAGTGCTTTGCTCTTCGTATTGCTTCCTACCTTGGTAAGCAGAACGAGTGGATGGCTGAGCATATGCTCATTCTCGGTATCGAAGATCCCACAGGCAACGTAACATACGTTTCTGCTGCATTCCCCTCTGCTTGCGGTAAGACCAACCTGGCTATGCTCATTCCTCCCGAGGGTTACAGAGCAAAGGGTTACAAGGTATGGACAGTTGGTGACGATATTGCATGGATGCGTAAGGGTCCCGACGGCAGACTTTATGCTATCAACCCTGAGAACGGCTTCTTCGGCGTTGCTCCCGGTACTAACGTTAAGTCCAACCCCAATGCTCTTGCTTCAACTCAGCAGGGCACAATCTTCACAAACGTAGTTCACAACCTTGATGACAATACAGTATGGTGGGAAGGTCTCGACAAGAATCCTCCTGCAAATGCAGTTGACTGGATTGGCGAGCCCTGGAACGGCCAGACTTCTGACAAGAAGGGTGCTCATCCCAACAGCCGTTTCACAGCTCCTGCAAAGAACTGCCCCTGCATCAGCTCAGAGTTTGACTCCATACAGGGCGTTCCGATTTCTGCAATCATCTTCGGTGGCAGACGTGCACAGACAACTCCCCTTGTTTATCAGTCAAGAGACTGGAACAACGGTGTATTCGTAGGCTCCATCATGGCTTCTGAGACAACTGCTGCTGCAACAGGTGCAGTTGGTGTTGTTCGTCGTGATCCTATGGCTATGCTGCCCTTCTGCGGTTACCACATGGGTGACTACTTCAAGCATTGGATCGATATGGGCGAAGTTCTCGGTGAGAAGGCTCCCAAGATCTTCAACGTAAACTGGTTCCGTCTTGACGACGAGGGCAACTTCCTCTGGCCCGGCTTCGGTGACAACTTCCGCGTTCTTGAGTGGATTGTTAAGCGTTGCAACGGTGAGGCAGATGCAACAGAGACCGCTATCGGTTACGTTCCTGCAGCAGAGGATATCAATCTTGAGGGTCTTGATATGGATATCGATGTTCTCAAGAGCATCCTCGAGGTTGACAATGCTAAGTGGCTTGGCGAGACAGCAGGTATCGAAGAGTTCTATGAGAAGTTTGGTGACAGACTCCCCGAGGAGCTCAGAAATCAGCTCAACTCCCTCAAGGAGAGACTCAGCAAGTAATTGCTTTAATACTAAATCAAAAGGGACAGCACACTTTGCTGTCCCTTTATTTCCATCGTGATTTCAGGAGTTTATATGAAAAAACGCCTTATTGCTCTATTACTTGTTTCGGTGTTATCTGTGTCGCTTTTTGGCTGTACACCTAAAGACAATTCAATAACTACAGAACCTGAGATTACAATGGTTCAGACAGACCCTACCTTGCCTGAATCTGTGAAGGGTTACGATAAGGTAGACCCACAGGTGCTTTCTTTCAGCACAGACCTTTACAGTGCTGTCACTCTTTCCAAAGGCTATGAGTCGCTGAAAAATGATGCTCAGCGTCAGTGCTACAGACTTATGGAAGAAAGTGTCTTCTACATTTCTCAGGAATCTGACGAGGGTGTGTATCGTATTCTGCCTGTTACCGTTTCAAGCGGCATTGAAGAGGCAGAACTTCATCTGATTATCTCCGCTTTTACCTTTGACCACCCCGAAATCTTCTGGATAGACAACTCCTTTTCTTACTACAGCACATCGGGTACCACATATCTGAGACTCACTTCAAATATGAATGCTCAGCAGGTAAATGAGGGTGCAAAGAAAATGTACGCTGAACTCAGAGAAATATTTTCTGCTATGCCGGGCAACCTCAGTGAATTTGACAGAGAACTTTTTATTCATGACAGATTCATCGAGCGTTGCGTTTATGCTGACGAGGCTCTTCGTGCTCAGAATAACCCTGAGATTTACACAAGCTATGGTGCTATTGTGAACTCAGTTGCCGTGTGTGAAGGCTACAGTCGTGCAATGCAGCTTATGCTCAGTCTGGTGGGAATCGAAAACTACTATGTATACGGCAGAGGTAACAGTGAACTGCATATGTGGAACAGTGTGCGACTGGGGGATAACTGGTATTTCCTTGATGCAACCTGGAACGATAAGGGCAACAGGGGCTCTGCTCATAACTACTTCAACATCACAACCGAGCAGTTACTGAAAGACCACTATATTGCTCCTTTGTATGATGAATTATCAGCAGATGAGGTATGCGGCTCAGGAACAGGAATCGCGGTTAACTTCAATTTGTTTGTTCCCGAATGCAACAGCGAGAATATGAGTTTTTATTCTCATAATGCAATTTCTGTCACAGGCTTTGACGATGAGAATTTAGACAGGATTGCACAAGGCTTTGCGGATGCTGCAAATAACAGGGAAGAGGCAGTCTATCTTTACATAGACCCTTATTATCTGGATTTTGAAACCGCAAAGGATAATTTCTTCTATAGCGGTGACTATGCAATATTTACCTGTATATCAAGGGCAAACAACCTGCTCTCAGGTGTAACAATCAGAAATGACTATCTTCAGACAGAAGAGTCTGTTGCGTTGTCGATACTTATAATTTATCCCGAATACGAATAAAACTGAGGTTTTCATATGGTTATTATGGCGGTGGATTTGGGCAAAGCCAGAACAGGCATTGCTGCATCAGATAAAACAGAATACCTTGCATCTCCTGTGGCTGTTATCAGTGAAAAACGCAGAGATGTGCTGCTTTCAAAGGTAGCAGAAAAAGCAAGAGAGATAAAAGCAGAACTCATTGTTGTGGGGCTTCCCCGCAATATGGATGGCTCTGAGGGTGAAAGTGCTGTGAATGCCCGTGCCTTTGCTCAGGAATTGACAGAAGAACTGGGCATAGAAACAGTGCTCTGGGATGAACGCTGCACAACTATTACTGCTCACGGTTATCTTAACGATACAAACACCCGCGGAAAAAAACGCAAAGCGGTTATTGACGAGGTAGCTGCAACGGTTATTCTGCAGAGTTTTCTTGACAGCAGGAGATAAAACTATGTATCCTTATTTGCATCTTTTTTCTCTGGAAATTCCTGTGTACGGACTTGTTTCATTGCTGGGAGTTGCTGTGGCAGGATTTGTGGCTTTTATTCTCGCAAAGAAAAAAGTTGTTGATTTTTACGACTTTTTTGTTACTGCAATTGTAGCAGGTCTGGGACTTTTTGCAGGAGCACATATACTATATGCACTGACACGCACAGGGGATATAATATCAGCCTTTTCTCTTTACAGTACCTTTGACAGCACAGGAGAGTTTATAAAATACCTTCTTGATGTTGCAAGCGGTATGGTGTTTTATGGCGGACTTTATGGCGGAATCCTTGCAGGCTTTCTGTGGATTCGTCGTCACAAACACCCTACAGATAAGTATGCAGATATCTTTGCTGTGGTGATACCTCTGTTTCACGCATTCGGCAGAGTCGGCTGTTTCTTTGCAGGTTGTTGCTACGGAATTGCCTGGGAGCACGGAATAAGCGGCAGAGTGCTCGGCTCCGGTGTTTGTGAGCGTATACCCAGATTTCCTGTTCAACTCCTTGAGGCATTCTGTCTTGTTGTGCTTTTTGTATTTCTTCTTACCGCTTTCCTTGAAGGAAAGGCACAAGGCAGACTTATGGCAGTTTACCTTTCATTTTATGCGGTGCTCAGATTCGCTCTTGAATTCTTAAGAGGAGATGACATCAGAGGTCACTTCCTGCATTTTTCCACTTCCCAGTGGATAAGTCTGCTGACAATAATCGGTGTAGTGGTGTATCTGATATTATCACGCAGAAAAACCTCAGAACAATAAATATTTTCTTGCCTTCTCTTTTTTGGAGAAGGCTTTTTAATTTCTCAAAAATATTGATTTATTCTCAGTGTAGTAATATAATTATCATAGGTATATATTGTTTTCAGATGATTTACCTGTTACTCCTATAAAGAACAATCAGGAGGAATATAACATGGAATTGGATATAATAAGACGTACATGGGCAGAGATTGACCTTGATGCCATTGAGCATAACTTCAAAGCAATCCGTGCCCACGTGGGAGAAAGCAAAATCTGCTGTGTTGTCAAGGCTGACGGCTACGGTCACGGAGCGGTTAAACTTGCTCAACTTTACTCAGAGCTTGGTGCGGATTTTTTTGCTGTTTCCAA
>JAZQHL010000044.1:0-10364 GCA_045540595.1 Ruminococcus sp. | reverse complement strand
CCCTCGCCTTTTCGCAACTCAAACGAAAGGTCATTGACGGCTTTCTTTCGCTTGTACGAAACCTTTTTCGAGAACAAAGCCTTGAATCTTGCCTTGTCGTTCTTAAAAAGCTTATATTCTTTTGTAACATGGTTAAATCTAACCACTATCGGTTTTTCTTGCATAGACCACCTCTAGAGCACATCCGGGATTTCTTTTCTCAGACTCTTATACGCCCACAGTGCAGGAACTCAGCGATTTCCAGGAACTTCTGGCTTCTTACCGCACCTTGCCTAAGAACTTCGTCCGTGATGTTGTTATGAAGGCTCCCTCTGACGATATGATGAATACTCTTGCAAGAAGTATTCTGACCCTTTATTGCTATGATTCAAACGCTAACGACATTGAACTTACAAATGTACTGCGTCAGTGTCTGCAGCTTATTTCTGTATTCCCCCTGCTGTCTGTTTACGGCTACAATGCATACAGACACTATCACTTAGGCAAGAGCCTTTACATTCACAACCCCAAGCCCAACCTTTCTACTGCAGAGAATATCCTGATGCTTCTCCGTCCTGACAAGCAGTACACTGCACTGGAGGCACAGGTGCTTGATGTTGCACTGGTGCTTCATGCAGAGCACGGCGGCGGTAACAACTCTACCTTCACAACCCGTGTTGTAACCTCTTCAGGTACAGACACCTACTCTGCAATCGGCGCTGCTCTTTCTTCACTGAAAGGTCCCAAGCACGGCGGTGCAAACGCAAAGGTTGTAGGAATGTTTGACGCACTCAAGGAAGAAGTAAAAGATTGGAATGACGAAGAGGCTATTGCCGCATTCCTGAGAAAACTCCTTCACAAGGAAGCATATGACAAGGCAGGTCTCATCTACGGTATGGGCCACGCTGTTTACTCTATCTCTGACCCCAGAGCAAGAGTGCTCAAGGGCTATGTTGAGCGTCTTGCAGAGGAAAAGGGTATGCACGACGAGTTCGAGCTTTATTCACGTGTTGAGCGTATGGCTCCCGCTGTTATTGCAGAGGAAAAGAGAATCTACAAGGGTGTTTCCGCAAACATTGACTTCTACAGCGGATTTATGTATACAATGCTGGGTCTGCCCACAGAGCTTTACACACCTCTGTTTGCTATTGCACGTATTGCAGGTTGGTCTGCTCACCGTATGGAAGAGCTTATCAACGCATCAAAGATTATCCGTCCTGCATATATGAGTGTGGCACAGGAGCGCGAGTATAAACCTCTTTCGGACAGATAAGGTGCAGTTATGGTGATAAAAGGTCTTATCTTTGATATGGACGGTCTGCTGATTGATACAGAGAAACTTTCTTTTGAAGCTCTGGTATATGACTGCAGGCAGAGAGGCTTTGAGCTTACTCTGGAGCAGTTTCTTGGAATCCGCAGTCTGTCCATTCCAAAATGTGCAGAAAAATTCAAAGGTTATTTTGGAGAAGATTTTGATTTCTATGATTCTTTTGATAAGCATTTTCAGTATATGAATGAGCATATAGATAAGTACGGAGTACCTATGAAGAAGGGTGCAGACTCCATACTGAAATATGCAAAGGAGCAAGGACTGAAAACCGCCCTTGCAACAAGCACTCCACTGGATATTGCCGAAGGATATCTCAGGTCTATCGGTTTGTGGGAGTATTTTGACAAGGTGCAGAGTGCGGCAGATATCAAAAACGGCAAGCCTGCTCCCGATGTATACCTGGCGGCTTCAGAACTTTTAGGACTTGAGCCCTCAGAGTGTATGGCTTTTGAGGATTCACCCAACGGTGTACGCTCAGCCTCATCTGCAGGTTGCATCACAGTTATGGTACCTGATTTGTCAGGCCCCGACGAGGAACTGAGTAAACTGGTTTTCGCAAATGTCAAGGACCTTGACGAGGCAGTGGAACTTATAAAAAGCAATATGGAATGATAAAGTAACATATTCACTTCACGCGAGGCAGGTATGAATCGAATCATTCAGACAATCAACGGCTATCTTTGGGGTTTACCCATGATAGCCTTTTTGTTTTTGACTCATCTTTTTATGACTGTAAAAACGGGTTTTATTCAAAGGAAAACCCTCAGAGCAATCCGCCTGTCGGCAAAAAGCTCTGAGGGGCATAAAGGTGACATAAGCCCTTTTCAGTCCCTTGCCACAACCCTTGCCTCAACTCTGGGTACAGGCAATATTGTGGGGGTAGGCACTGCAGTGGCTCTGGGAGGAGCTGGGGCAGTTTTCTGGTGCTGGGTAACAGGAGTGTTTGGTATGGCTACCCAGTATGCAGAATGTCTGCTTTCTGTCCGCTACCGTGTGAAAAACCAAAAAGGTGAGTATTCCGGAGGCCCTATGTATGTGCTCAGTGAAGGGCTTAACAGTAAACCTCTGGGTATGATTTATGCTATCCTTGCAGGTGTGTGCGGACTTCTGACAGGAGCTTCTATTCAGTCAAACGCTATTGCAGGAATTATAAAGGAGAGTGCAGGCGTCGGGGATAGAAACATTGAAGTTTTTAAAGGTGAAGTGTCACTGACAGGAATTGCAGTGGGGGTTGTGCTTTCCTTGCTTACAGCCCTTGTGGTGTTTGGCGGAGTTAAGAAAATCTCTCAGGTATGCAGTTTCTTTGTGCCCGTTATGGCTGTGGCATACACAGGAGGCTGTGTTGCGGTGTTGTTTATCAACCGTAGTTTTCTTGCGGATTCCTTAGTGATGATTATCCGTGAGGCATTTTCGTTGAGAAGCGTATCTTCGGGTGCTGTGGGCGGTGCTATGCTCCTCGCCTGCAGATACGGTGTTGCAAGGGGGCTTTTCAGTAACGAAGCAGGGCTTGGTACTTCTTCGGTTGTGAGTGCATCTGCAAATACCCCGAACCCTGTCAGACAGGGGCTGGTTTCTATGACGGCAACCTTCTGGGATACTGTGGTGATGTGTCTTGTTACAGGGCTTGTGATTGTCAGCACCTGTCTTGCAGAGGGAAGTATAAGTATGCATGGTGAAGACGGAGGCTTTCTGTGCTTCAAAGCTTTCTCCCGCTTGCCGAAGATTGGTGAGGGCTTGCTTGTTTTCGGTATGATTACCTTTGCTTTTTCAACAATACTCGGCTGGTGCTTCACAGGAGAGAAGTGTGCTGAGTTTGTAATGGGCGAGAAGGGAGCATACATTTACAGATACCTCTGGGTTGCGGCTGTGCTGGTGTCTCCTGTGATTTCCTTTGATATGGTGTGGAATCTGGCGGATTTATTCAACGCTCTGCTTGCAGTTCCCAATGTATATTCACTTGTGATGCTTTCAGGTGAAGTGCACCGCCTGACGCAGAAGTATATTGATAACCCGGAGAGAGTAACGGAAAAGGAAGTTGTAAAAACAAAAACACCCGACACGCAGTAGTGTCAGGTGTTCTGAATGCTTGTTTAAGATTAAGCGAAGTAAACGTCCATTTCCTTCTCTTCGCCGTCTGCTACGAAGTAAGCCTTGCTCTCTTCGGGCTTAACATAGATTGTGTAGTTCTTAGCGTCTTTGCCGTTAACCTTCTTAACGTTCTCGATGATCTCGTCAACGGAAACCTGAACGCCGGCAAACTCGATGAACATCTCAACCTTAGCAGTTGTCTTCTTAGTAGTTGTCTTCTTTGTTGTAGTTGTCTTCTTAGCAGGAGCCTTCTTTGCAGGAGCCTCTGCAACCTTTGTCTCAACTGTTGCTTCTACTGCCTTTGTCTCTTCTGCCTTAGCTGTCTTTGTTGCAGCCTTCTTTGTGGTTGTCTTTGCTGCAGTCTTAGTTGTCTTTGCAGCTGTCTTTTTCTCTGTTGCCATAATAATATACCTCTTTCATTAATTTGCGCGGGAATAGATTTTAAGCACTATTGCTTACATTGCCTATTATATAATTCTCTTTTTTTATTGTCAAAGGAAAAAGACAAATTTCGGCTATTGCGACAAATTAACCTCTTTAAAAAAATTAGTTTATAGTCATAGATACCATAAAAACAGGCGTATTTTTGGCTATTTTACAAGGAAAAAGTAGCATTTATCACAGATAACAGGTGTGTTAATTAGTAATGTATACGAAAAAACAGAGTGAAAATACAGACTTCACTTCTTTGTTGAAAAGTTTTACAAGACTATGATATAATTATTATATATGTGTTATTTACTGCAGTTTGACAGGAGGTAATCCCTATGGCAAAGAGTTCACGTCAGAAGCAGAAACTTCTGTATATACTGAAAATGCTTATGGAGCAGACCGACGAAAATCACGGGCTCACGGTTGCACAGATAATTGAACAACTGGAGGCAAAGGGCATACCCGCTGAGCGTAAAAGTGTGTATGATGATTTAGAGGTGCTGGAGCAGTTCGGTATGTCCTTCGGTTTTGAACTTGTAAGGCAGAAGACCAACACAGTTACATATTTTATAGGAAGCAGACGGTTTCAGCTGGCAGAACTTAAACTCCTTGTAGACTCAGTGCAGAGTTCAAAGTTCATAACCGCCAAGAAGTCCCACGAGCTTATCACCAAGGTTGAATCCCTTGCCTCAATCCACGAGGGCAGACAGCTTCAGCGTCAGGTATATGTGACAAATCGTGTGAAGAATCAGAGCGAAACCATTTACTACACCGTTGACGATATCCACAGGGCGATTTCTGAGGATAAGAAGATTACCTTCTCGTACCTTGAGTGGGCGCTGGGAAGCGGCAAGGATAAAATTTACAAACGCCGCCGCAAAGACGGCAAGGTTTACTGTGTTTCTCCCTGGGCACTGACCTGGGACGATGAAAACTACTATCTGGTTGCCTTTGATTCGGAGGCACAGGGTATCCGCCATTACCGTGTGGATAAAATGGAGCACGTTGAGATTTCTGCAGAAGGCCGTGACGGCAAGGAGATTTTTGACGAGTTTGATATGGCTCTTTACTCAAAGAGCGTTTTCGGAATGTTCGGCGGAGAGATTACAGATGTAAGACTTCGTTTTTCAAATAATATGGTAGGCGTTGTGGCAGACCGCTTCGGCAAGAATGTGATTGTCCGCGAAGACGGAGAAGAGCATTTTCTTGTTGATGTGCGCGTAGCCCTGAGCCCTCAGTTTTTCGGATGGATGTTCGGATTGGGAGACAGTGTGAAGATTGTATCTCCGCAGTCTGCTGCAGATAAATACAAAGAGCATCTGAGCAAGGTGCTCAGTAATTATTCCGACTGATAAGACCTAAGGTGCCGGATTGCAAAGTCCTGTTTATCGTACACCCTTTCTTGTAGAATAAAGATACAAGGAGGAGATAAGTATGATAGATATTTGTATATTGATTTTCGGACTTTACGCACTGGGTGCCATTGTAAGAATGCTCATCGATTATACCCTGGGAGTTCCCTGCGGTAGAAGAGAAAAGCACTCAAGGAGAAGAAATATATATGAAAAGACTGATTCTGGCCTCCGCGTCTCCAAGACGCAGAGAACTGATAAAGCATATTTCTGACAATGTACTCTGTATGCCGTCGGGTGAGGAAGAAACCTTGCCTGACGGTATCAGTGCGTCTGAAATACCTGTGTTTCTGGCTTTTCTCAAGGCAAAGTCTGTTGCAAAGGATTACCAAAGCGACTTTGTTGTAGGCAGTGACACCGTGGTGGTGCTTGATGACGAGATACTTTCAAAGCCTTCTGATGAAGAAGACGCTTTCAATAAACTGCGTTCCCTCAGCGGCAAAACTCACAGGGTAATCACAGGCTGTGCAGTAGTGAAGGGTGAGGAGATACACACCTTCAGCGAAGAAACTCTGGTTGAGTTTTACCCTCTTGATGATGAGGAAATCCGCAGATACATTGCCACAAAAGAGCCTATGGACAAAGCAGGTGCTTACGGTATCCAGGGGGCAGGCTGTCTGTTTGTAAAGGGCATACAGGGTGACTACTTCAATGTGGTGGGACTTCCTGTGGCAAGGCTCAAGCGCGAGCTTGATAAACTTGGTTACGAATAAGAGGGGAGCAGGAGTATTATGAAACACGTATTTATTATTAATCCCACAGCAGGCAAGGTGGATAGAACAAAAGAGATAAGAGAGCAGATTCATAAACTCACCACTTGTGACCCTGTAGAGATTCGCCTGACCCGCAGTCAGGGAGAAGCCGAGCACATAGCCCGTATGGTGGCAGAAACCGGTGACGAAGTAAGGGTATACGCCTGTGGCGGTGACGGCACTGCAAACGAGGTGCTCACAGGTGTTGCAGGACACAGAAACTGTGCTCTGGGTATTATTCCCATCGGCTCAGGCAATGACTTTGTCCGCGGTTTTGAGGAGTACACAAGAGAGGATTTTCTCACGGTTGAGAATATGGTAAACGGAGAAGAAATGGAAATTGACCTGATGGAGTGTCAGGGTAAGTATTCAATGAATGTTTTCTCTGTAGGCTTTGACTGCGAGGTTGCAAGGAACGTTGACCGATTCAAAAAACTTCCTCACGTCAGCGGAAGTCTTGCCTATAAGCTGTCAATTGTTTACTGTCTTTTCACCAAACGTAAACACCCTGTGAAGATTTATCTTGACGGCAAACCGTTTGAAAAGGCAGACTTCGACAACACAACTCTGCTTGCAGTTGCCGCCAACGGCAAATACTACGGCGGAGGAATCAAGGCGGCGCCACTTGCCGTTCACGATGATGGGTTAATGGATTTTGTCCACGCAAATACCCTTTCGGTGCTCAAGTTCATTTCCATAGTAGGTAAGTACACAAAAGGTCTGCACATAAACAACCCCAAACTTCCTTTCATAACTTTCAAACGATGCAAAAAGATTAAGTTTGAAGCAGAGACTCCCATAGGCGTAAACTTTGACGGAGAGATTTTTGAGATGACAAATCCTGAGATAACTCTCCTTCCCAAAGCCCTGCGTATTATCCTGCCTGCAAAGAAAAATTTAACATCACAGGAGAAGAAAGAAGCTGTTACAGCATAAACAGTCAATAATAATCAAAGCGATGAGTTAATAACGACTCATCGCTTTTTGTGTGGTAAAATATTTTTATAAATATTTTTGCAAAGTGCAAAATATGAAGGCTCTGAATTGTATTTATAGTGAAGGAGGTCAGGAAATGGAAAATCAACTTGGTACCAAAGAGCAGGCGGAAATAGTAATCAGAAAGTATTCGGATATGATATTTCGTATAGCGTGTCAGAATACAGGAAATATGCACGATGCAGAGGACATTCTGCAGGAGGTTGCCCTGACTCTGCTTCAAAAGGATTCACCTCTTTATGATGAAAACTACATAAAGCCGTGGCTTATCAGAGTGACAATCAACAAGTGCAGAAATTTGAATAAATCCGCCTGGAGAAGAAAAACCGTACCTCTGGAGAACTATATACATCTGAAAAATCCCGAAGATAAAGGGATATGGGATGATATTATGGAGCTTCCCGTAAATTACAGAAATGTTGTGTATCTCTTTTATTATGAGGGTTACAGCCTGGAAGAAATAGGGAAGATTATGCACAGAAAACCCGCAACCATAGGTTCGTGGATTTATCGTGCAAAAAAGAAACTGAAAAGCATTATTTCAGAAGGAGGCAGTAGTTATGAATAAAAGATATAATGAATTTATGAGTACAGTAAAGGCTCCCGAATCTGCAGTGGAGAAAGCAGTTGACTGTATGTACCACAGCGATACAACATCAGCAACCAGTGAGTACAAGCCAAAACGCAGAGGCTACTTTGGTGTTGCCGCAACAGCGGCGGTGCTGTGCCTTGTGCTGCTTGCAGGGTTTATGTTTTACCCCTTTGGCAAAGGGGCAGAAAATGTGTTTGTCATAAATGCAGGTGCTGCAGAGCTTAACAGTTATGAACTGGTTAAGTTGGGCGAGTTGAATTGCGAGTCAAATTCTCAGGGAATTTGTATCAACGAAGATAATCAGGTAACCTCAATTACTATGTGTAAGTGGCTTGATTTCCCTATAAACTGCTCAGGTGAAACTATTGAATCCGTAACCTATAAGATCAATGGTAAAGGATTCTTTGCTCTACCTGTTTCTGCTACAAACATTTGTGATAGAGTGTTTTTTGAGAATTCTGCTGAAATTGCTCCCTATGATATGATTCATCTTCAGGGTGTCAACGAAACATACGATTACAAAGAAAAGCTCACTTCATTTACAGCAGATTACTTATATCAGAATCAAGGCGCTCAGTTGTGTCTGTATATAAGTGAAAGCGAAGGTCCTTATTGTCTGGAATATAATTCTACTTTTGTTGATACAGAGGTCGGCATTGCTCACGGCAAGGGCTTTGATTATCAGCAGATGTACTATGATTTGTTCTCAGCAGGAGATTATTCAATAGAGATTACAGCAAAGTTTAATGACGGCACAACACAGACAAAGACCGTGAATCTGGTTATTGAAAAAGCAGACAAGGAGATTTACTCAGAGCAAGGCACAACCCTTACAGTAAGTGCAAAGTTAGCTGAGTGATTAACAGGTTTTTGCAGGCAACAAAGCCCCCGATGGAAAATTGGGGGCTTTGTGATTGCAGGGGTTATTCAAGAGGAGCAGGGTTGTAAGGCTCCCTTGTGAGGGAGCTGGATTTTTGCGTAGCAAAAAGACTGAGGGAGTTGAAACATACCTTTCTTTTGACTCCCTTCGTCATTGGCTTTCAGCCAATGCCACCTCCCTCAAGAGGGAGGCTCTGTGTAAATAACTATCTGGTACTTTTTTCAGCGCTGTTTTTATTTGCAGTGCATTCTGCTTTTATGGTCGGTGTAGTAAAGCAAACAGGTTTTATGTTGCTTTATGAGATAAATGTAGTATAATCAAAGTAGTAAACTTTGAACTTGCGGGAGATACGCCAAATATGAAAAGAATTGATAAAATAATATCTGATCATACATATTACACAAGAAAAGAAATAAAAAAACTGATTTCTCAAGGAGCGGTATACGTAAACGGAGAAGAAGTAAAAAGACCTGAATGTAAATTCGATGAAACTGATATATCCCTTGTGATAAACGGAAAAGAAATAGAAATTAAAACTCATCTGTATTTACTGCTGAATAAACCTAAAGGTTATGTGTCAGCAACAGAAGATGAATCTCAGAAAACAGTATTGGACCTGATTCCCACAGAATATAAATACAGAGATTTATTTCCTGCAGGACGACTTGATAAAGATACCACAGGGCTTATGCTGATAACTGATGACGGGGAATTTGCACACAATATATTATCTCCAAGAAAGCACGTATCAAAAGAATATGAAGTAACCCTTGATATTCCTGTTACTTTGGCTATGGTAGAAGAGTTTAGAAACGGTGTGAATCTGAATGATGGAGAATGTAAGACAGCAGAGCTTAAAATAACAGGCGAGTACACAGCAAATGTAACTATTACTGAGGGAAGATATCATCAGATAAAAAGAATGTTCGGATGCTTTGGCGCTAAAGTTCTGGAACTGCACAGAATTCGTATAGGTAATTTGTATTTACCGGAAGAATTAAAACTTGGAGAAGTAAAAGAAGCAACACAAACCGAACTGCAAAGAATACAGGAAAGAAATTGAAAAGAATAAGTATAACAAACTTGAATTTGACAAAGGAGTGTGATTGTATGTTTGATATATGGATTGGAGATATAGAACTTACTACAGCAGTTTTGATTTTCTCCATTATTGTTCTCTTACCTATTCAACTACTACTTTGCTTTAGGGTAAAGAGTAAGGTAATTCGCTTACTGCCTATTATCCTGCTTTTAATACCTGCACTAACTTTTATAATTATGGCAACTACAACACAGGGGTGGGATGGTCTTGGTTATATATTCCTTGCTATATTTGCAGGATTTATGATGTTAATATGTGGTGTGGCTTGGGGGATTTGGGCAATAAGCAAACACAAGCAGAAAAAGAAGTAATCCAAAAATTGAGTAAATTCCAATTTGTAAAACTAATAAAAGCTATGAGAGTGAGAAAAACTCTCATAGCTTTTTGTATTTATTGTTCTGTTGTGTGCATCCTGCCCTCATGGTCGGTGGTGTAGTCACCCTCTAAAATGATTTCAGAGATAGGCACAAATTCATAACCCTGTGCTCTTACCGCATCTATAATCTGTGGCAGGGCTTCGGGGGTGTTTTTGGCTCCATTGTGCATCAGTACGATACTGCCTGATGTGAGTTTGCCTGTAATACGCTCCACCATCTGTGCAGATGTGGGGTCTTTCCAGTCAAGAGAATCACCACTTGATACAAAAGTAAAGAAATTTAATCTAGTAATTTACTTTATAGGATAAGTGTAGTATAATCTAACCGATAAACTTGAATTTGAAGGAGGCTATACTATGGCAGGCAATATTGTTACTTTTCTTGTAGGTGTTGTATGTATTGTTCTTGGAATTTCAAATATGCG
>JAZQHL010000043.1:0-3891 GCA_045540595.1 Ruminococcus sp. | reverse complement strand
GTAGTAGCTTCTTCCGATGGCCCCATGGCTCAGACCAAGGAGCACATCCTGCTGGCTCGTCAGGTAGGCGTACCCGCAATCGTTGTATTCATGAACAAGGCTGACCAGGTTGACGACGAAGAGCTGCTCGAGCTGGTTGAGATGGATATCCGTGATACTCTGTCTTCCTACGAGTTCCCTGGCGATGATATTCCGATCATCAAGGGCTCCGCTCTCGCTGCACTGAATGCAGGCGATGATATCAATGATCCCGCATATGCACCCATCCTTGAGCTGATGAACGCTGTTGACGAGTACATTCCTACTCCTGAGCGTGACGATGCTAAGCCCTTCCTGATGCCCGTTGAGGATACAATGACCATCTCTGGCCGTGGTACTGTAGTAACAGGCCGTGTAGAGAGAGGCCGTCTGAACGTAGGTGAGGAAGTTGAGATCGTTGGTCTGAAGGACGAGAGCTCCAAGACAACTGTAACAGGTCTCGAAATGTTCAGAAAGCAGCTCGACTTCGCTGAGGCTGGTGACAACGTTGGTGCTCTGCTCCGTGGTGTTCAGAGAAAGGACGTTGAAAGAGGCCAGGTTCTCTGCAAGCCCGGTTCCATCAACCCCTACACAAAGTTCAAGGGCCAGGTTTACGTTCTGAAGAAGGAAGAGGGCGGCCGTCATACTCCTTTCTTCAACAACTACAGACCTCAGTTCTATTTCAGAACAACTGACGTTACCGGTATCGTTACTCTGCCCGAGGGCGTAGAAATGTGCCGTCCTGGCGACAACGTAGAGATGGATGTTGAGCTGATCACTCCCATCGCTATCGAGCAGAACCTCCGCTTCGCTATCCGTGAGGGTGGTAGAACTGTAGGTTCCGGCGTAGTTATCGCTATCAACGAATAATTTCGTCTTTTAAAAAGAGAGGACTTATGTCCTCTCTTTTTTTGTCCTTGATTAGCTAAATGAGAATCAGAAAATTAGCTAAAAATACACTTGCCATTGACTTCGATTTACTTAATGTTTGTGCAAAATGCTGAAATTTCGGTTTCTGAATATAAATTATACAAAAAATATTGCAAAACTGCCGGTAATGTGTTACAATTAGATATACACTGAAGTGGACGGTGTAAAACTAATTATGGAAGGAAGAATTTGATTATGCTTAAAAAGAGACTCATCGGCGGCGGTATTGCCTGCGCTTTGGCAATGAATTGTCTGATGACAGTTCCGTTTAGCTCGCTTGCTGCTGACGCAAGATTTGAATTTGAGGACGGCACACAGACCGGCCTTGCAAGAGTCATGTCCGAACAGTCCGGTTATTCCGGCACAGGTTATGTTTTCCTCGAAGACAACGCAGATACCATTTCTGTGACTGTTACTGCTCCTGAAAAGGGTATGTATGAACTCACCATCGGCTATGCTGCCATCTATGGTGATAAGGTACAGGGTCTGGAAGTCAACGGCGAGAACCAGGGTAATGTGAGCTTCCCCGAGGGCACAGGCTTTGAGGAAATGAAGTTCGGTACTGTTATGCTGAATGAAGGTGACAACACCGTGACCATCCTCGGCAACTGGGGCTGGACTCTGTTTGACTATGTTTCCATCGCACCCGCTGAGATTGAAGAACTCAACCAGTGCAATATCCTGAGCGACCCGAATGCAACTGCGGAAGCACAGGGCCTGATGAACTACATGGCTGATGTGTATGGCAAGAATATCATTTCCGGTCAGCAGGAGACCTACGGCGGTGGCCATAACGGCAACTACGAGTGGGAATTCGATTACCTGCAGGATCTGACCGGCGAACTGCCTGCCATCCGCGGCTTCGACTTCATGAACTATAACTCTCTGTACGGCTGGGATGACGGCACCACAGAGCGTGTCATCAGCTGGGTTAACGATAAGGGCGGTATTGCAACTGCTTCCTGGCATATCAATGTACCGAAGGATATGTCCTCCTACAACGTGGGCGATAAGGTTGACTGGAGCAAGGCAACCTATGGCGTTGAGACAGATTTCAGCCCCACAAAGATTTTGACTGACAAGACCTCCAAGGAGTATCTGTACTTCATGGATGCTGTGGATCTGCTGGCTGCCGAGCTCAAGCAGCTGCAGGATGCAGGCGTTCCGCTGATCTTCCGTCCTTTCCATGAGGCAGAAGGCGGCGGCGGTGAGTCCGCTTCCTGGTTCTGGTGGGGCAAGGATGGTTCCACAACCTATAAGGCTCTGTGGCACCTGCTGTATGATACCCTGACTGAAGAGTATGGTCTCCATAACCTCATCTGGGAATTCAACAGCTATACCTATGCAAAGTCCTACAACTGGTATCCCGGCAATGACTATGTGGATCTCGTTGGTTATGACAAGTACAATGCTTCTGCCAATAACCCCAATGAGAGTGCAATTTCTTCCACATTCAACGGCCTTGTGGATATGTACAACAAGTATGGCAAGATGATCGCTCTGTCCGAGTGCGACACCATTCCTGCTGTCGACAATATGACCAGCGAAAATGCATACTGGCTGTATTTCTGCCCCTGGTATGAGGGGGATCAGGACAATGGCAAGTTCCTGACTCTGATGAACAACGAAGATACTCTGATCAAGCTCTATCAGAGCGAGACAGTCATCACACTTGATGAGCTGCCGAACTACAAGACCTATGAGTACACAGGCCCTGCATTCGTTCCGGAAACAACTGAGCCGACTGATCCCATCACTCCTACAGCACCCCCTGAGGATGGCCATGCAAAGGTTGTAGAGGAAGAAGGCTACACAGCGCTGACATTCCCTGAGGCTGTAGGCGAATCCTTCTTTGTAGAGCTCGAATTTGCAGATGGCGTGACTTCTGCAAACGGCGGTATTGGTGCCGGCTCCATGATCGGCGATACCTATTACTGGGCTAATATCAGCTGGGAAGCAACTGGTTCCGGCGTGATTGAAGTGGATACTGACAACTTCTTTAATGTGACCACATCTGAAGGTGATCCTGTGACTGACGAAGCTATCATTGCTCAGCTTGCTGAAATCCTGAAGACCCAGAACACATCCTTCCAGGCACAGGTTTGGTCTGCTGAGGGCGGTTCCAAGACTGATGTGAAGTTCGTAGATGCTTGGCTGTCTGATGCTACACCCGGCACATCTGATTCCACAGAGCCCACCACAGAGCCTACCACCGAAGACGATTCTACCAAGGTAGAGGCAACTGTAAAGGAAACTGCGGATGGCGTGAGCATCTCCCTGCCCGAGGCAGTGGGCGATACTCTGTATCTTGATGTTGAACTCGAAACCGGTATTTCTTATGCAAATGGCTGCGTAGCAGGCAACGTTGAAGTAGATGGTACCACTTACTGGGTAGCAGTACAGTGGGTAGCAAATGGCTCCGGTGAGATCGAAATGGATATGACCAAGATCTTCCAGGTTTCCCTCGACGGCGTTGAGGTAACTGACGAAGCCATCGTGGCTGCTGCTTCCGCTGGTCTGCTCGAGCTGAAGGAACTGACCGGTCAGGTATGGTGGGCAAATGATGCCGCAGGCGAAGAGGCTCCCACATCCAGTGCTGCCATCGTTGGTGCATACATCAAGTCCGAGGGTAACACCTCTTCTACAGATCCTACAGAGACTGTATACGGTGACCTGAACCTCGATGACACTGTTTCCATCGTTGACGTTGTTTACCTGAACAAGGCTGTTCTCGGTGTCGAGACACTTGATGTACAGCAGAAGCTGAACGCAGACGTTGACCTCAATGGCGAGGTAGAAGCTGCTGACTCTCTGTGCGTACTGAAGTCCCTCGTTGATCTGATGACACTTCCTGTAAAGTAAGCATATAGCGAATAAACCCCCGCAGATGCGGGGGTTTTTCTTCATCAGAAATGCCCCTTCCAGATGGAAGGGGCATCTTTT
>JAZQHL010000042.1:0-8920 GCA_045540595.1 Ruminococcus sp. | reverse complement strand
AGCTGTCGAGCAAAGCGAGACTGAGGGAGTTAAAAAAACTTTCCTATTACTCCCTTCGTCATTGGCTTTCAGCCAATGCCACCTACCTCTCAGAGGGAGGTAATACAGGCTTCTCCTTGAGGAGAGGCTCCGCCGTAGGCGGTGGTGAGGTGTAGGACACGGGCGTGTCCGTTAATATGTTGCTTTTTCTGCAAGGTTTTCGGATGGGCAATGCCCATCCCTACGCGATATAATGGTCTTTTGTAACCCCGCGTACGGACGACTATCAGTCGTCCGTAAAACTTTCGGGGCGTCGAAGGCGCCGCCCCCTACGAATATGACTCCTCCCGTCTGTGCTTTGCACAGCCCCCCCTTTCTGCGAAAGCGGCAACCCTTTTGTCTACTTTGCAGACATTTCCCCTAACAGGGGAATTTCCTCAAGGGGAAGGCTTGAGGCTCCCTCTGTGAGGGCGCCTCCCATATAACAAAATACAGTCTGCAAACAAAAAAAGAGAGGGCACCTGGGTGTCCTCTCCTGTTTTGCTGTTCAGTTATTACAGTGTGCTGTTGTATGCCCTCTGAGTTTCCTTGATTCTGTCAAACACAGCCTTATTCTTCTTTGTGAGAATAAAGTTGATGATGATTGCAATGAGTGCCCATTCGTTGAACAGTGCGCCCAGAACAATAGAACCGATGGAAGTTGCATGATCCACAGCGTCTGTGCAGTCGGTGTAAATCTTCTCTCTGTACTTGCCAACCTTCTTTGCCATAACAAGGTTAACAATAGTCATAGGCAGGAACATTACAAGTCCCAGAACACCGTAAACAATACCATAAACAAGACCGATAACACCAACTACGTCCTCCCCGTCTACATTGTCGCTGTATGAGCCGTAGTTGTCGTCATAGTGATACTCACCGTCATAGTATTCATAACTGTAATTCGCATTGTCTGCGATGACTGCTCCGCCTGCGATTGTGCCGATTGTGCCTATAAGCAGGAAGATGATTGTGCATACCAGTAAAACAATGCCTGATACCTTCCATGCAAGGCGCTCCCACTTGAGTCGGTTTGAAAGTGAGTCAAGTTGCTTCTGCTCCTCTTCTCTGTCAGGTGCAGGGGCTGCAGGGGTTACAGGTGCTGCGTAGTATGTAGAACTGCTCTGTGTGGTGTTTGTGTCTTCTGCAATCTCTCCGCAGAAAGAACAGAACTTTGCGTTATCAGGAATGCTCTGTCCGCATTTTGTACAAGTTTTCATAAAATAATACCTCCTAAAAAAGAAACGGGAATCCGTTTACTGTATTTATTATACAAAACAGGAATTCCTGTGTCAATTATATCGCAAATTTATAAAAATAAGTTTACACTTTGTTTACTTATTTCTATTGTCTTTGCAACAAATGAATGATAAAATATATGTATCTTATACAGGAGTGATAACCTTGAACAAGTTTCTTTACAAGGTACAGCAATTTATGACAGGCAGAAACGGTCTTGACCGCTTCAACAGATTCCTGTTTATCGTTTACGCTGTACTGATTTTTCTGAATCTTTTTATCAATTCACTTATAGTTTACCTTTTTGAACTTTCCCTTATAGGCTTCATTGTGTTCCGCACCTTGTCAAAGAACATCTATGCCCGCTCAAAGGAAAACCAGGTTTATATGAAAGCTGAAACTGCTGTGAAGAATTTCTTTGTAAGGCAGAAGAACAAGATAAGGGATATAAAGACTCACAGGTACATAAAGTGCAAACACTGCAAGGCTCAGCTGAGAGTCAAGCGCAGAAAAGGCAGGCACACCGTACGCTGTCCCAGATGCAGACAAGAATTTTCTGTAAATATAAGGTTTTGAAAATATAATAATATAACAACACCGCCTGACAGAGCAACAGCTTCAATCAGGCGGTGTTTGTTTGTGAAGTTTCAGCCCTGAAGGGCTTAAGTGAAGTTGTAATAAATTACAGTGAAGTTTTGTGGCTCTGCACAAAGTGAAGTTAAGTTTGCCACATCACTTCGCCATAGGCGAAACTTCACTACGAAGTAACTTCACTACAAAGTAACTTCACTTGCCCCTTGGGGCAAACTTAGTTTTATATGGTTGTCAGAAGCAGATATGCAGTATAGGCAACATAACCCAGCACACAGGTAACACCCACTATTCTGCCCATACCCTTCTTTATAAGGCAGGGAACGTACACAAGGGCTGTTATTCCCAGAAGGATGAAAGCATTTATGATAGCATCTGAATCAACAGGTATGGGGCTGATTGCAGAGGAAAGTCCCAGAATGAAAAGAATATTGAAAAGGTTTGAGCCGATTACATTGCCCAGAGCCAGACCGCTCTCGCCCTTCTTTGCAGCAACCACACTTGTGACCAGTTCAGGCAGGCTTGTGCCGATTGCCACAATGGTGAGTCCCACAAAGGTTTCGCTCCAGCCCAGAGCATAGGCTATATCCTTTGCATTGTTTACAACAAGCTGTCCGCCACCGATGATTGCAGCCAGACCGCCGAGAATGCAAAGAACGCTGAGAAAAGGTGACATTTTCTTAGTGTCCTTGTCCACAGGCAGATTATCTTTATCCTTGAATGCACTGTAAAGCACAAAGCCCACATAGGCAACGATTCCCACAAGGAGCAGGATACCGTCTATAAGTCCCAGTGCTCTGCCCAGAATCATCATCACAGGAAGCACTGCAGATATAATCACATTAAGGGTGAAATCCCTTTTAAGCATAATTTTTTCAATCTTATAGGGTTTGATTACAGCACACGTTCCTGCAACCATCAGTAAGTTGAAAATATTTGAACCAACAACATTGCTGATTGCAATCTCGTTTGAGCCCTGTACGCTTGCAGTGATGCTCACCGCAGCCTCAGGGGCACTGGTGCCCATAGCCACAATGGTGAGTCCGATTACAAACCCGGGCACACCCAGAATCCTTGCAAGGGACGAGCTGCCGTCAACAAAGAAATCTGCACCCTTTACCAGAAGAGCAAATCCCACAAGCAACAATACTACATCAAGAAACATTTTTATTTCCTCCTGAAAAATATTTGGAGCAATAAAAAAAGACCTGTACTGCTCCCTTGGCAGTAAAAGTCTTGTTACAAAACTGAAGTGATGTTTTGGGCAGGCCCGGAATTTCTTCGTGATGACGAGCCATACCGCAGGTATTCCTGCAAACTACTCCCTCTTACATATTAAAGTTTAATACTTAAATCCCTGAAAGTCAATGAATCCAAAGGAAATTCGGACAGATAAACAAAAACACTCCGTCATATATGTGACGGAGTGTTAATTTTTACATTACCAAATATGTCTGACTGTCTGCAATAACAGTAAGCACATTAAAGGTCGTAATAGAGGCCGAACTCTGCGGGGTGAGGAATCTGGTTAACCTTCTTTGCCTCTGCGCGCTTTCTCTTGATCCAGGTCTTGAGAAGTGCCTCGGGGAATACGCCGCCCTTGGTCAGGTACTCGTAGTCTGCCTCAAGTGCATCAAGAGCCTCATCAAGGCTTGCGGGAAGGTGCTGAAGCTTTGCCTTCTCCTCGTCAGTGAGGTTGTAAAGGTTGTAGTCATAGGGACCCCAGCCGTTTGCCTCGGGATCAATCTTATTCATAACACCGTCGAGACCTGCCATAAGGATTGCTGCGTAAGCATAGTAGGGGTTGCAGGTAGCATCGGGGTTTCTGATTTCAAAGCGCTTTGTCTCGGGGCTCTTTGCGTATGCAGGAATACGGATAACTGCAGAACGGTTAGATGTAGCATAACCGATGGTAACAGGTGCCTCGTAACCGGGAACAAGACGCTTGAAGGAGTTTGTGGAAGGGTTAGTGATAGCACACAGTGAACGTGCATGTTTGAGAAGACCGCCCATAAACCAGTGAGCAATTTCAGAAAGACCTGAGTAGCCATTCTCGTCAAAGAACAGGGGCTTGCCGTCTTTGAACAGAAGCATATGAACATGCATACCGTTGCCTGCCTCACCGTAGATGGGCTTGGGCATAAAGGTAGCAGTCTTGCCATTTGCTACTGCCTCGTTCTTAACAATGTACTTGATGATCATGGTCTTGTCGGCCATTTCCAGCATCTCGCCCAGCTCAACCTCGATTTCAACCTGACCTGAGCCGCCAACCTCGTGGTGGTGGTACTTAACCTTTACACCCCAGTCCTCAAGCATAAGGCACATTCTGGAGCGGATATCGTAGGTAATATCCTGAGGAGCAGCAATGTGGTAGCCGCCGTGACCGGGAACCTTGTAGCCAAGATTCTGAACCTCGTTCTCGCCTGAATTCCACTCAGCCTGCTCTGTGTCAACCTCGTAAGCAACGCGGTTGGGCTTAGCCTCATAGGAAACATGATCAAGAAGATGGAACTCAAACTCGGGACCGATAATCATCTTATCAGCAACGCCGATTTCCTTCATATATTCCTGTGCACGGATAGCAACGTTTCTGGGATACTGGTCGAAGGGACGGTTTGCTTCTCCTACCTTACCGATGATGCACACATCACCTGTCATTGTGAGAGTGGGCTGAGATACGAAGGGATCGATCTGAGCAGACTCAAGGTTGGGGATAAATACCATATCACTCTTCTCAACAGCTGCATAGCCGTAGTTGGAGCCGTCAAAGCCGATACCGTAAACCATTGTGTCCTCGTTGAGTCTGTTTGAGGGAATGGTGATGTGGCGCCAGCGACCGTCGATGTCGATCATTTTGAAGTCGATCATCTTGATGTCATTAGCTTTGATAAACTCCTGTGCTTCTTTAACAGTTTTAAACATATATAAACCTCCTGTGGGTTATGTAGCACTTTATATATAGATATAAAGTGTAAAATACTGTAAACAGTTTATTGCATTTACGTGAGATTGTCAACTTTTTTGTGTGAAAAATCCTTAATAACTGCAGATAATCAGATTTCTGATACCTGCTCTTCGGTGATGGTCTTAATGCCGTTCGCAGCAAGAAGTTCCTCTACCTTGCGGTTGTCATCTACACGAAGCACAACGTAAGCGTGGTGAGGTGTTGCACCGTTGAAAGCATACATATATTCCATATTGATGCCGTTTTCTGAGAGCACACGGACAACGGTTGCAAGGGCACCGGGCTCGTTTCTGAGTCTTGCGCCTACAACTGCGGTCTCACGGGCAATGCAGTTTTCTTTTCTGAGGACCTCCATTGCTCTGTCTGTGTCAGATGCGATCAGACGGAGAATTCCGAAATCCTGAGTATCTGCAATGCTCATTGCACGAAGGTCGATATTCTCTTTTGCAAGGACATCTGTGATTTTCACAAGGGAGCCCTGCTTATTCTCAACAAAAACTGAAATCTGGCGGATTGACATAGCATTAACCTCCTATGAGTTTTCTCTTGTCTTCAACTCTCTTGGCTTTACCCATGGAACGCTCAATGCTTCCGGGAGCCACAAGCTGAACATCTGCACCGATACCGAGAAGTGAACGAAGTTCTGCTTTGATTGCCTTCTCGTGCTCCTTGATTTCTGTCACTGTATCAGAGAACATATCCTCTGTCATCTCAACCTGAACAAGGAGAGTATCTGTGTTATTGACACGGTCAACGTAAATCTTGTAGTTGGGAGAGTAGCCCATTCGCAGAAGAACGGTTTCAATCTGTGAGGGGAATACGTTGACACCGCGGATAATAAGCATATCGTCAGTTCTGCCCTTGGGTTTTGTCATCTTGACAAAAGTTCTTCCGCAGGAGCACTTGTCGATGGTCAGCACGCCGATGTCACGGGTGCGGTAACGGATAAAGGGACAGCACTCCTTGGAGATGCAGGTAAACACAAGTTCACCGGGTGTGCCGTAAGGCAGTACCTCACCTGTGTCGGGGTCGATAGCCTCAACGATGAAGTGGTCTTCGTTTACGTGCATACCTGTCTGCTCAGAGCATTCGTAGGATACACAGGGACCCATAATCTCAGTGAGACCGTAAACGTCGTAAGCCTTGATATCCAGCATTTCTTCAATCTGGCGACGCATTTCTTCTGTCCAGGGCTCTGCACCGAAGATACCTGCCTTAAGGGACAGAGTCTTGGGGTCGATGCCCTTTGCCTTTACCTGCTCTGCAATGTACATTGCATAGGAGGGAGTACAGCACAGAACAGTAGAGCCAAAGTCCTGCAGAATTGTAATCTGTCTGTCAGTGTTACCTGAAGATACGGGAATTGCTGTGGCACCGATTTTGCCTGCACCGCCGTGAAGACCGAAACCGCCTGTAAAAAGACCGTAGCCGTAAGAAACGTGGATAAAGTCGTTCTCGTCTGCACCTACTGCGTAAAGCTGACGGGCTGCAATCTCGTCCCACACATCAAGGTCGTGCTTTGTGTAGCCTACTACAATCTGCTTACCTGTGGTACCTGAAGATGCGTGAAGTCTTACTACGTCCTTGGTGGGAACTGCAAAGAGTCCGTAGGGGTAGTTATCACGCAGGTCCTGCTTGGTGGTAAAAGGCAGTTTGTGAAGGTCATCGATACTCTTGATGTCTTCAGGTCTGATGCCTGCCTCATCCATTCTCTTGCGGTACATCTCTACGTTCTCATAGACATGCTTCACTGTTTTTACAAGACGCTCGTCCTGAATTGCTTTGATCTCTTCTCTGGACGCTGTCTCAATTTCTTTTTGCCAGTAGCGCTCTGCCATGGCAATCGCCTCCTGTTTTATAAAGTATATGCGAACCCGTTAAGGTTTAGTTTTCACCTGCGTTGTAGCCCAGTTCAAAGGCTTTCAGGTTAATATCAACAAACTGAGGTTTTACAACGGACTTCAGTGCTTCCTCCCACTTTTCTCTGGGAATATCAAGCTGACGTGCAAGTCTGCCCATAAGCACAATGTTTACTGCTCTTGAGGAGCCTGCCTCCTGAGCAAGGGACAGTGCATCAAGTGCGTCCACCTTAACCTTCTGAGAAAGCTCGGTGAGAATTTCAGCAGGATACTCAGTAGCGCCGATAACAACAGGCATAGGGTCAATCTGCTGAGTATTGGTGATGATTACACCGTCCTTCTTCAGATACTGCACCCATCTGGCTGCCTCTAATTTTTCGAAGGAGATGATGCAGTCTGCATCACCCTTCTCGATGATGGGAGAATAAACCTTATCACCGTATCTTACATAGGTAACAACGGAGCCGCCGCGCTGGCTCATTCCGTGTACCTCAGAAACCTTTACGTCATAGCCTTCGGTAACAAGAAGTTTACCCAGAAGTGTGGAAGCCAGAAGAGAACCCTGTCCGCCTACACCGACTATCATAATACTCTTTGTCATGTTCTCTTCCTCCTTACTTTATAGCGTCAAACTTACACATCTGTGTGCATACGCCGCAGCCTACACACAGAGTGGGGTCAATATCTGCTTTTGAGTCGTGCATACTGATGGCAGGACAGCCAAGCTTCATACACATCTTACAGCTCTTGCAATCCTCTTTGGAAACAGTGAGTGCAGGCTTTGCCTTTACACTCTTCAGGAGTACGCAGGGTCTGCGGGAGATGATTACAGAAGGCTCCTCTACACTGAGTTCTTCCTTGACTGCTGCATCACACTCACTGAGATTGTAAGGGTCTACAACTCTGACACGTCTGATGCCCACAGCCTTGCACAGAGTTTCCAGGTCAATCTTTGCAGCAGGGTCACCCTTGATGTTGGAGCCTGTTGTGGGGTTCTGCTGGTGGCCTGTCATACCTGTGATGGAGTTATCCAGAATGATAACTGTGGAGTTGGAAGCATTGTAGGAGATATTCACAAGACCTGTGATACCAGAGTGCATAAAGGTGGAGTCGCCGATAACGCAGACTGTCTTACCCTCGGTCTCTTTTCCGCCAGCCTTGTTGTAGCCGTGAAGTCCTGACACAGATGCACCCATACAAAGGGTTGTATCAAGTGCATTCAGAGGAGGCATTGCACCAAGAGTATAGCAACCGATATCACCTAAAACTGTAATCTTGTTCTTTGCCAGAGTATAGTACATACCTCTGTGGGGACAGCCCGCACACATAACGGGAGGTCTGCCCGGTACGTTTGTGTCAACAGATGCAAACTCAGGCATATCAAGACCGAAAGCGGTAGCAACTGCAAGCTGGGAAAGTTCACCGATTTCTGAGAACAGTTCCTTGCCAATGCAATCAATACCAAGGTTCTTTACGTGAGTTTCAATGAAGCCGTCAAGTTCCTCAACAATGTATACTTTCTTTACCTTCTGGGCAAAATTTCTGATTTTCTCCACAGGCATGGGGTGAATCATACCAAGTTTCAGAACGCTTACACTGTCACCGAAAACTTCCTTTACATACTGGTAGCAGGTACCTGTTGTGATGATACCGAACTCAGAGTCAGCGTACTCCTCACGGTTGATGTCACAGGTTTCTGCATACTCTGTGAGTTTGCGGGTTCTTTCCTCTACAAAGGGGTGTCTCAGTTTTGCGTTTGCAGGCACCATTATGTATTTCTGAGGATTCTTCTCGTAGGGTTTATCCTCAGGAAGAACACGGGGGGAAGTTTCAACAATGCTCTGGGAATGTGCAACTCTGGTGCACATCTTGATAAACACGGGAGTATCAAACTCCTCGGAAATCTCAAAAGCAAGTTTTGTGAAAAGCATTGCTTCCGCAGAATCGGAAGGCTCCAGCATAGGCACCTTTGATGCCTTTGCATAGTGGCGGGAATCCTGCTCATTCTGAGAGGAATGCATACCGGGGTCATCTGCAACACAGATAACAAGTCCGCCGTTTACACCTGTGTAAGACAGAGTAAACAGAGGGTCGGCTGCTACGTTGAGACCTACGTGCTTCATACAGCAGCAAGCACGCTTGCCTCGTACACTGGCACCGAAGGCAACTTCCATTGCCACCTTCTCGTTAGGCGCCCACTCGCAGTAGATTTCGTCATACTTTGCAGCCATTTCAGTAATCTCTGTAC
>JAZQHL010000041.1:0-1632 GCA_045540595.1 Ruminococcus sp. | reverse complement strand
ATTGCTTCACTCTGATACAAGCCATCATAAGCGTAATAAGGCAAAAATCTCGGAATAATATTGTCGCAGTCCTTCTTTGCAACTTCTGTTAAAGCCATTCTTAATGTCACTGCCTTTGGTACAGAATACAAGTCAAACCCTGCCATCAACACAGCAGATACAACGCAAACCGCCAGAGTAAGTGTCATCATAACAGCAAGCAGAAACGCCACTACCTTGGCTATCATACTGCTTGTGATTGTAAAAGGCTTCCGCTTTCTGCCCTTAGCTGCAGCGTCCTCAGACACATCGATTATCCGAATCTCACTTTCACTATTTTTCATATACCTTTGCCCCTTTCCATTTTATAGCCCTGTCCGAACACAACCTTAAGATACCTGGGCTGTGCAGGGTTAATCTCTATTTTTTCACGCAAATGACGGATATGTACTGCCACTGTATTTTCACTGGTTCCCACTGCAGACTCCTGCCACACATTAATATATATAGCCTTGGGCGAAAACACCTTATCAGGCTCAGACATAAGAAGCTTGAGTATTTCATACTCTTTAGGCGTAAGGGCTACGGGGTCTCCGTCAACAGTAACCACCTTTGTGCGGTCATCAAGTTCAATTCCGCCAATAACAAATTTGTCAGAACGCATCTCACCGCTGCCAAGCTGCATATATCGTCTGAGCTGTGAACGTACCCGGGCTGCAACTTCCACAGGGCTGAAAGGCTTTGTTACGTAGTCATCTGCTCCCACATCAAGACCAAGTATAATATCGGAATCTTCACTCTTTGCCGTAAGAAGAATCACAGGAACATTGCTCACCCGACGAATCATAGATAATGCAGAAAGTCCGTCAAGTTCAGGCATCATAATATCAAGCAGAACAAGGTGTATCTCATTATGTTCTATAATCTCCAGAGCTCCCAAACCTGTGTTTGCCTCAAAGAATTCATAATCAGAACAACTCAGATATATTTTAAGAGCATTTATAATATCCTGCTCATCATCACAAATCAGAATGTTGTACACAAGGAATCCCCCTCTCTGCATATAATTATATACCACCGATAATTAAGAATAAAGATGCAAAGCCATTAAGATTTTATTAAGATTGCAAAGCAAATGCTCAGAGCACAACAATTCACAAATACGATATATCAGCAAACAATTTCATATCTCAACAAACCGAAGCAAGCATCAGAATAGTTTACAAGTTAATTTATAAGGCGTCATCTGACCTCGTGAAATTCTTTTTTCAACCAAGTCAAGAGAAAACAAAGGAGTTTCTTTTTGTAATATGAATTCGCACATTATACTATTCCCGCTCCTTGTTTTGTGGAGTTTATTCACAATAACTGCAACAAAACCTCCACCGCACAAGAATAAATATCTAAGGATAGTCAAGAAAAGTCTTGACACGCACAAGACTTCGTGGTAATATAATCAAGTCGCAAGTAAACAGGCACCCGCCTCATACTGCAACCACACAGAATATAGGGGTATAGCTCAGTTGGTAGAGCAGCGGTCTCCAAAACCGCGTGCCCAGGGTTCAAGTCCTTGTGCCCCTGCCACAGCAAAAACGGCTTAAACACTGCGTTTAAGCCGTTTTTCTTATGCTTACCTGCAGACCTTGCAAGGTC
>JAZQHL010000040.1:0-21380 GCA_045540595.1 Ruminococcus sp. | reverse complement strand
CTCTATCACGGAGATAGTAGAGCTTGCTTCTGCGAACCTTACCGTATCTGACAACTTTTACATCAGTTACATTGGGAGAATTAACAGGGAATACTCTCTCCAGACCTACGCCGTAGGAAACTCTTCTTACTGTGAATGTCTCGGAAACACCGCTGCCGCGCTTTGCGATAACAGTACCCTCGAACATCTGAATTCTCTCTCTCTCGCCTTCACGGATCTTAACAGCAACTCTTACTGTATCACCGATAGAAAACTGAGGCTTCTCTGCCTTGATTGAGCTTGCGGAAATTGCTTTGATTGCGTCCATTATAATGACCTCCATTTATTTTTTCGGAAATTCATACCTTTCGGCAGAGGACTATCCATATCAACGTGCGACTTTGCCGCTTGATTGAACTCGTCGCTGAGAACGACGGAAATTCAAATACTATAGTATAATAACACATTATTTATGATTTTGCAAGTGTTTTTTTGCGTAATCAGAAAAATAATTATTTTTATCTGTTTCTTGATTTTTCAAGGAATTTATTGAAATACTCAGGAAGTTGTGAAGAAAACTCCATATACTCCCCTGTTACGGGGTGAACAAAGCCTAATCGGATTGCGTGAAGGCACTGACCTGAAAGTTCAGTGATGACTTTTTTGGGTCCGTAAACATCGTCGCCTGCCAAAGGATGACCGATATAAGACATATGAACACGAATCTGATGAGTTCTGCCTGTTTCAAGCTTACAGCTTATATAGGAAAAATCTCTGAACTCCTCCAGAACAGTATAATGTGTGACAGCGTTTTTTGAATTTTTATCTGTTACACACATACGTTTTCTGTCAACTGTACTTCTGCCGATGGGAGCATCTACCGTACCTTCTGTTTCCTTCAGATGTCCGTAGATTACTGCTCTGTACTCACGGGTCATACTGTGCTCTTTGATTTGCTCAGACAAGGAGGCGTGGGCTCTGTCTGACTTTGCAACAACAAGGAGACCGCTTGTGTTCTTATCTATACGATGAACTATACCGGGTCTGAGTACACCATTGATGCCTGAAAGCTGACCTTTGCAATGATGTAAAAGAGCATTGACAAGGGTACCGTCAGGGTTGCCCGCTGCAGGGTGAACAACCATTCCTTTTGGCTTATTAACAACTATGATATCCTCGTCCTCGTAAATCACATCAAGAGGTATATCCTGTGGTATTGCCTCAAGTTCTGTTGCATCTGAGAATGTAACCTGTACTTCATCCCCTTGGGAAACCTTATAACTTTTGGTAGTTTTCCTGTTGTTTACAATAACCTCTCCATCTTCGATGAGAGAAGCTATGAAACTGCGTGATTTGTCAGGAATATTCTCAGAAAGAAACTTATCTATCCTCTGCCCTGCCTGTGTATCTGTAACAATAAATGTATATTCCATATCATTCAGTCTTTTCTGATTCTGTTGTTTGCTTTTTATTTTTTCCATAGTAAAAAACAATAAAAACAACAAGAAGAATTGTACCTGCTGTTACACAATAATCGGCAAAATTGCAGATTGGCGGAAAAAAGGAAAGTGCAAGAAAATCTATTACATAGCCGTTGAGAATTCTGTCGATAAGGTTTCCGATGCCACCGCCTACAATCAGGGCAACTGATGCATAATACACTTTGCTCTTGAAATCTTCCTTAGTCATCATAAATACAAGCACACCGCAAACAAGAAGTGTGACTGCAATGAAGACCCATCTGAAGCCTGAGCCTAAACCGAATGCCATACCGTCATTGTGAGTATAGGTGAAATCAAGAAGCCCGGGAATAATTGTGACAGATTCACCTAAGGTCATATTCTGAACAATAAGATACTTTGATATCTGGTCGATTACTATCATCAACACAGCAACAATAATAGCAACAATCACTATTATTACCTCCAAAATACAGCACAAGCGGTGCATTGAAATACACCGCTTTGGCTTATTAATGTAGTTTATTAATTATTCGATAACAGCAGCACATCTTGCACAAAGTGTGGGATGGTCAGCATTTTCACCGACTGTCTTGCTGTAGCCCCAGCAACGCTCACACTTCTCGCCCTGTGCCTTGTTTACTGTAACCTGAAGTTCACCTTCACCCTGCTCAAGAACTACTTCTGATACAATAAATGCAGCAGCAAGCTCGTTTTCAACAGACTTGATGAACTCATACTCAGCACCTGATGCTGTAAGGGTTACAGATGCCTCAAGAGAAGACTTGATCATCTTATCCTTGATAGCAACCTCAAGCTGTTTCTTGACAGTATCACGGAGATCGTGAATCTTGTCCCAGTTTGCAATGAAGTCTGCATCAAGAGAAATCTCAATGGGAGCAGGCATATCGTTGAAGAGTACACACTCAGCGTTTGCATCAGCACGATGAGGCATATACTTCCAGATTTCATCGGATGTGTATGCAAGGATAGGTGCAATCATTCTTGTCATAGAATCAAGAATGATGTAGATAGTTGTCTGAGCAGCACGACGTGCTTTTGAATCAGCTTTTTCTGTATAAAGTCTGTCCTTGAGTACATCAAGGTAGAAGTTGGACATATCAACAACACAGAAGTTGTGGATTGCGTGATATACCTGATGGAACTCGTAACTGTCGTAACCTGCTTTAACCTTTGCCATAAGCTCATTGAGCTTGTTGATTGCCCATTTGTCGATAGGCATAAGTTCATCAATAGCAACTGAATCGGTATCAGGGTTGAAATCGTTGATACAACCGAGAATATATCTTGCAGTGTTACGGATTTTTCTGTATGCTTCAGAAAGCTGTTTGAGAATTTCTTTGGAAATTCTGATATCTACGTGGTAGTCGGAAGATGCAACCCACAGACGGAGAACGTCAGCACCATACTGGTCAACAACCTCCTGAGGATCGATACCGTTACCAAGAGACTTACTCATCTTCTTGCCTTCGCCATCAACAACCCAACCGTGAGTGAGAACACTCTTGTAGGGTGCTTCGCCGAATACAGCAACAGAAGTGAGAAGTGAGGACTGGAACCAACCGCGGTACTGGTCTGCACCCTCAAGGTACAGGTCAGCAGGCCATGTGAGGTTGGGTCTTGCTTTGCAGACAGCAGCATGAGTAACACCGCTATCAAACCAAACGTCCATAATGTCTCTTTCTTTCTCGAAAGATGTATGGCCGCACTTGGAGCACTTTGCACCCTCGGGAAGAATTTCCTCGGCACTGTGAGTAAACCATGCGTCAGAGCCTTCCTCACGGAAGAGAGCAGCAACAGCATCCATAGCTGCTTTGTCGATATAGGGCTCACCGCACTCCTTGCAGAAGAAGATGGGAATGGGAACACCCCATCTGCGCTGACGGGAAATACACCAATCCTTACGGTCCTGAACCATTGATGTGATTCTGTCTTTACCCCATGCAGGAATCCACTCTACATCGTTGATTGCCTTTACTGCATCTGCCTTGAAATCATCAACAGAGCAGAACCACTGGTTTGTTGCTCTGAAGAGAACGGGCTTCTTACATCTCCAGCAATGAGGATACTGGTGGATAATCTTCTTGAGACCGAAGAGAAGACCTAAACTCTCAAGGTGCTGTGCAATGGGTTTATTTGCATCATCAGTGAGAAGTCCTGCAAACTGACCTGCCTCTTCCGTAAGTCTGCCGTCAGCATCAACAGGAACGATGATGGGAATTTCGGGATAGTTACGGCATACGTCGTAGTCTTCTACACCGTGACCGGGAGCAGTATGAACACAACCTGTACCGCTTTCGAGTGTTACGTGATCGCCTACAATAACAAGTGACTCACGCTCAAGGAAGGGGTGTCTTGTCTTGATGTACTCAAGCTCGCTACCCTTGATTTCTGCTACAACTTCGTAATCTTCGATACCTGCAGCCTCGAAAGCGCTCTTGTAGAGTTCCTCAGCCATAATATAGAACTCGTCGCCTGACTTGATTACGCAATAGTTAAACTCGGGACCAACACAAACAGCCACGTTGCCGGGTAATGTCCATGTTGTGGTAGTCCAGATAACAAAGTAAGTCTTTGCGGGATCAACACCAAGAGCAGAAATCTTGCCGAGGTCGTCGCATACAGGGAATTTTACGTAGATGGAGAAGCAGGGATCCTCTGCATACTCAATCTCAGCCTCTGCAAGTGCAGTCTTACACTCGGGACACCAGTAAACAGGCTTGAGACCCTTATAGATATAACCCTTCTGAGCCATCTCAGAGAAGATTTCAATCTGAGTTGCTTCGAAGTCTTTTGTAAGTGTGATGTAGGGATTGCTCCAATCACCGATAGCGCCAAGACGTCTGAACTGGTTACGCTGGTCGTCAAGATAACCCAGTGCAAAATCACGGCAGATCTGACGAAGTTCAACGTCAGAAATAGCGTCAGAACTGGAAACACCTGCTTTTGCTCTTGCCTTAAGCTCTGTGGGCAGACCGTGAGTATCCCAACCGGGAACAAAGGGTGCACAGAAGCCTGACATATTCTTGTATCTTACGATAAAGTCTTTGAGAACTTTATTGAGAGCGGTACCAAGGTGAATGTTACCGTTTGCATAAGGAGGGCCGTCATGAAGAATAAACATGGGCTTTCCAGCATTTCTCTCCATAAGTTTTCCGTAAATATCGTTGTCATCCCATTTTTTGAGAGTTACAGGCTCAGACTGAGGAAGACCTGCTCTCATGGGGAAATCGGTATTAGGAAGATTTAAAGTTTTGTTGTAATCCTGAGACATAATTATCTACTCTCCAAATATTATGTATTATTCTGAATCGGCTTCGCCGTTATCATTGTCGCTGTCGTTTTCCACATCATAATCGTCGCCGAATTTCAGATTGGAAAAGTTTCTGCCCTTTTTCTTTCCTTGGGGCTCTTCCTGTGCAGGAACAGGGACATCGTCATTATCACTGATGTCACTGACAATGCTTACATCGAAGAGATCGTCAATCTCTACAGCAGGAACCTCTGTTGCAGGGGCTGTGTCCTCAACCTGTGCAGGCTGCTCTGCTGCAGGCTCAGGCTTTGCTGCAGCAACCTCCTCTGCACGCTCGTAGTCCCCTGAATTATCAGTGGGATAACGCTCTTCCACTGAAGCCTCCATAGCCTGAAGACGAGCAACACTGGGAAGTTCCTTTGCAACGGCAATATGCTTATTACAATGGTTGATGATATCATCTCTGAGCCTGTTGCACTCTGCAACAAGAAGTGTATACTGTTTCTTCTGCTGCTTAATCTGCACATTCAGATCATAAAGCTTTGCTTTTGCAAGATTTTCGGATTCCTCAAGAATACGTGCTGCCTTTGCACGGGCTTCTCTGATAGTGGAATCTGCAACTCTCTGAGCAGAAAGCATTGCATTGCGTACAGAATCTTCATCTGCTCTATACTCTTCTACCTTGGTAGCAAGAATATCCATCTTCTTTATAAGATCAGATTTTTCTTTTCTGAGCTGTTCAAAAGTAATAAGTACCTGATCGATGAAGGTATCAACATCTTCAGGCTTATAACCACCGATACCGGCTTTTCTGAAACTCACATTTTTAATTTCTTCAATAGTCAGCATTCTGTTTCCCCCTTATATATAGTGCAATACCTTAATAACCATTCTGTCCCGTTTTGTCCTGCCCTGCATATCACCAACAATATATTTACCGTAACCTCTGATGCTTACAACATCACCTTCTGAAATATTCTGTGAAGGTTTATTGACCTGAATATAGTTTATAAAAACCATATCTACGGTAATGAGGTTGACCGCCTCGCTACGGGAACTGTTGATGCAGGCACTGACAAAATTATCCGCTCTCATAGAAGTTACAATGAGACTGAGTTCTTCTGTTTTTACACTGAGATTATTGGTATCCCCTGTGTATTCACAGACAGTTACAGTTTCACGTCCGACTTTATCAAGTTCACGGATTATATAATCAGCAATATCGTCACGGACAAAAACAACTGCACAGTTGTCTTTAAGGGTGACAATATCACCTATACACTCACGCTTGATGCCAAGCCCCATAAGAGAGCCCAGATAGTCGCGATGAGTCAATATTTTACTTCCTTTTGATGTGATCTGCAGAACTGAAACAGGAAAACTGCACATATTCTCGTCACCGATTCCTATATACACACGGGTGGCGTTTTTATATCCCCCATAAACAGTAAAAGGAATTCTTCTGTTGCTGAGATAAGAAACAGAAAGAGAACACTCCCGCTCGTTAAGAAACCCGATATATGAGCAAGCATTGTATTCAGAACTGTAAATCATATCCTCCAGTCTGGATAAAAGAAGCTTTGTTTCGTCCATTATCAGAAGTAAACTCCGCTGTTCTCAAGTTCATCAAGAAGATCATCACCTGTAAGATCAACGTGGTTGGGAATGATGATAAATGTGCTGGAAGCAACCTTCTTGATCTTGCCGCGGTTTGCATAAGCAACACCTGAAAGGAAGTCAATGATTCTTCTGGACATATCCTTGTTTGTGTTCTCAAGGTTAAGAACAACAGTGTGTGTTTTAATAAGTTCATCTGCGATAGCTCTTGTCTCTTCGCCGAAACGCTCGGGCTTGAAAAGTGCTACTGCAAGTTTTGCTGTCGCATTGATATTAACAACTTTGCTTTTTCTCTGAGTGTTGTCACGTACAGTTACGTCTTCTTCAAAGTCTTCTGTCTCTTCCTCACTGTAACTATACTCGTCATACTGATACTCATCATCGGGAGCATCCCACATACGCTTAAACTTATCTACAAATCCTGCCATTTTAAAATACCTCCAATATATTAATTATAATTTCTTGCACCGAATAGTGATGAACCGATCCGCACAAGGGTTGCACCCTCAAGTATTGCTTCTCGGTAATCAGAGGACATACCCATAGACAAAGTCCCCATTTTAATATTATCTATCTTTTTTGACGATATGTCAAGAAACATATTACGCATTATTTGAAAATATCCGCGAATTTCCTGTTCATTTTCGCAAATTGGGGGAATTGCCATCAATCCCTGAACAGAAATATTCTCAAGAGGTGCTATATCATAGAGAAGTTTCTCAAGATTTTCAGGCATTACACCTGACTTGTTCTCTTCCCTGCCCACATTAACTTCTATAAGAATATCGGTAGTTACGTTCTGTTTTATGCTCTGACGGGAAATCTCCTGAGCAAGTTTCAGTGAATCCACAGACTGAATCATACTGACTTTACCTACAATCTGGCGAACTTTGTTGCTCTGAAGATGACCGATAAAGTGAAGCTGTGAGTTTGCAAGGTCGTAGGAATCATACTTTGAAAGCAACTCCTGAACTTTATTCTCACCAATGAACTTAAGTCCCAGTGAAATTGCATAGTTGATGAATTCAGGGTCTACAGTTTTGGTTGCAGCAAGAAAAGTGATATCTTCGGGACGTCTGCCGCTTGCTATTGCAGCATCAGAGATATTTCTGATTATCGTTTCATAGTTGTGACGAATATCACTGAACATCTTTTCCTTCAAATAAGTCATCTCCTTTAATAACAACTTCATCGTTGAGTTTTACTGTTTCACCGCTGATAAGTACACCTTCTGCCGGTTCTTCGTCTATAATCACAAAGTCAGAACCTGCGTAAAGAATAGATACTTCTTTGAAATCAAGCTGATTGCCGTGTCTTACATAAACACCCTGCACTCTTTGCTTTTCAGAAGTTTCACTACCTGCAACCTCCACATAATCATCGTGAATAGCGGTTTTGCTTATACGAAGTCCTGTGTACGCATTAACCGTAATCTGAACAGTTTCGTTGCGCAGGTGGCTTATAGGAGTATTCATATAGTTACAACGGAACACAGCTACAGCCTCAGCCTGCTTGCTTGTCTGATTGAGAGCAACAAGCGTTGCAGGAATATCGGTAACGGTTGTGTTGGGGAAAGTCAGAGTGGGATAAACATTGGAATGTGAAAGGGTAAGAGCGTCGTCTGCTGAAAGTTTACACACAACATACCAATTGAGTCCGCTTACAATCTTACCGATGGTATTATCGCTTACACTCTGGGGTTTCAGTTCATCTTTCAAATCTTCAACAGTAAGCTCTGTGACTTTATCATAGTCAATCAAACCTTCGTAGCCGTCTGCTGATGCTACAAAATATCCACCTGAGTTGGCTTTGATAGCATCGGTGTAACTTCCGCCCTGTTTCTGATATGTACTTGCCTCTGATTTAAGAAGGGAAATCTGCTCGTCAAAGGAAGTAACCGCACCTGTGATAACCTGTCTCTGATTGATAGAATACACAAGATTATCAGAGCATACATCAATCTGAGAAGGAGAGTTGGAATTAACTGCAGAAATAATATTCTTCAAATTAAGTTCAATCTGCTTATCTACAGCAGAAAAGTCTGTGTTGACATTCTCATATGATGTGTTGAGATCTTCAAGAATACTTATCTGTTTGTTTATCTCGTTGATACGGTTGTAGTTAAGAGCATCTGTTTCGTTAGCGAAAACAAGGGCTACCTCTGAGCCTGCACTGACAATATCACCATCCTGCACAGTGTAATAAAGAACTTTACTGCCATCATAAGTGAGGAGAGTTTCATTTCTTACAATGTCTGATGAAGAGGTGATATTTTCTTTATAGGTATAGCGTTTGGCGATTTCTGTATCTACAATTTTGCCTGAGTCAATATTGGCATTGATAAGAGAAAACACAAAAATTGCAGCAACCGCTACACACACAAGTATAACAAGCGGAGTTATTTTACTCTTTTTTCTTATATTATCTTTTGTTCGTTTGTTCTCTTTGTTTTTTTCAGAACGTTTCATTCTACTTCAAAACCTTCCTGAATCAGATAATCTGATACTGATTGGAATAATTCTTCGCTGTCTGAATAATCGTCAGCATAAAACCAATGAATCTGAGGATCACGCATAAACCAGGTAAGCTGACGCTTGGCGTATCTTCTTGTGGAACGTTTGAGGATTTCAATACATTCTTCAAGTGAAAGCTCGCCGTCAAAATATGGTTTGAGTTCTTTATAACCGATTGCCTGCACTGCGGTGTTGCCGTGCTCTGTTGCAAAATAAGCCTCTGCTTCTTTCACAAGTCCTTGCTCAAGCATAATATCTACACGCAGGTTTATTCTGTCATAAAGTTTCTGTCTGTCTCTGAAATTAAGGGCTAATTTTGTGGGGAGATATTGGGACTCAGTCTCTTTTGAACGGAGATTCTGCTCTGTCATAGTCACCCCTGTGGAGTAGTAAATCTCCATAGCTCGGACAATTCTTTTTGGATTGCGTTCCAAAGATAATCTCTGTGCACTTTCCGGATCGAACTGTGCAAGTTCTGAAAGCATTGCATCTATACCTTCAGCACTGAGTTTTTCCTGAAGTTTTTTTCGAAGTTCATTGTCAACTTCTCCTTCGCAGAATTTAACACCCGAAAGAAGGCTGTCTATGTAAAGACCTGTGCCGCCTACAATCAATGGAAGTCTGCCTCTGCTATGGATATCAGCAATAGCCTTAGAAGCGTCTTCTATGTATCTGGCAACGCTGTAAGTTTCTGTTGGAGATACATAATCCATAAGATGATGTACAACAGAACACATTTCTTCACAGGTGGGTTTTGCAGTTGCAATATCCATACCTTTGTAAATCTGCATGGAGTCTGCAGATACAATTTCGGCACCAAATCTCTGCGCAAGCTTCACTGACAATGAGGTTTTGCCTGATGCAGTGGGACCTGCCAGAGAAACAACTTTTATTTTATTGTCTGACAAAATATCACGCCCTGCCAAACTGTTTTTCTATTTCGGATTTTTTGAGGACAATGCATACAGGTCTGCCGTGTGGGCAATATCTGAGAGAATCGTCAGAAAGAAGTTTACGGGCAAGGTCCATAAGTTCCATATCTGTACTGCGGTTACCTGCTTTTATAGCGGCACGGCAAGCAATGTTGTGGAAAATCCAGTCCATCTTTTCCGAACGGATATCTTTCTTATTCTCTGCAATATATCCTGCCATCTCTGTGACAGTATCGGCAATATCCTCACCTGTTATATACTGGGGAGCACTTCTGACAAGAAGTGTGGGCATACCGAAGTCTTCAACCTCAAAGCCACATTCAGTGAACATATCAAGGTTATCAACAACCTCTGTGTATACTGCTTTATCAAGAACAACGGTTACAGGCACAAGCAGAATCTGACTATAGGCATCTGCTTCTTTCCTGAGTTGTTCGTAAATCATGCGCTCGTGAAGAGCGTGTTTGTCAATAAGAATCAATTCCTTATCAACTTCAATAATTATGTAAGTACGGAAAGCCTCTCCGATATATCTGAAGTCGGCAGTCTGAGGCTCTTGTGTCAGGGTTAATTCCTGTTCATCCTCTTGAATATCATCCTTACCCTCTTGTATATCCTCAGAAATCACAGGTGATTCAGGAAGTGAATCTGATTTCACAGAAGTTGCAGAAGAAACTTCTGCTTCCTGCTGTGCAATAACAGAGGCTGTTACTTTTGACGCAGGAGTCTCTGCAACCGGTGTGGTTGATGGAGTTTCTTCCTCTTCGGGACCTTTGATAATATCAAGGGCGGATAAGTAGTTATCAACTTTGCCAGGGTCTGCCACTGTAACACGACGCTGATAGAAAGGAGTGAATCCGCTCTGCGAAGAGGTTGCGGGCTCTTTTGCAGGTGTTACAGGAGTGTCAGGAATGTATGAAGACTGAGGCTTGTTTGCTGCCGGCACTGAAACAGGCTGAGCAGCAGGAGATTCAGGAGTCTTTGCAGAAGGCTCGTCCCTGTGCATATCTCTTGCACGAAGGTCAAACTGTGCAAAGGGGTCAACCCGACGAGTGGAGGAATCCTGAGAAAGCAAGGCTTCTTTTCGTTTGTCACCTTTCATAAGGGCTGACTTGACAGCGTGATAAACTGCATTGAAAAGAGGTCTTTCATTGACAAAACGGACTTCAATCTTTGCAGGGTGAACGTTAACATCAACTGCAGAAAAAGACATACTGATATTCAGCACACAACAAAGGAATTTACCTACCATTACAGAACCTTTTGCGGCTTCGTCCACAGCGGCACCTGCTGTGCGGCTTCTGACGTATCTGTTGTTTACAAAAAAGGTCTGCATATTACGGTTGGGACGGGAAAATTCGGGTCTGGAAATATAACCTTCAACCTTTATTCCCTCAAGCTCATAATCAACCTCTATAAGAGAGTTTGAAAACTCTCTGCCGTATACAGCATAGATTGCTGAGCGGAGTTTACCATCGCCTGCAGTTTTGAGAGTCTGCTTGGAATCACGGATAAATGTAAATGAAATTTCGGGGTGAGAGAGTGCAATTCTGTCCATAACAAGGGAAACAGCATTGCCTTCTGCCACGTCTTTTTTGAGGAATTTCTGTCTTGCAGGGATATTATAGAAAAGATCTCTGACAACAATGGTTGTACCTGTGGGACAGCCTGCATCTGTGAAAGAAACTTCTTCCCCGCCTTCGATGACATAACTTGTGCCTATATCCTCACAATCTGCACAAGTGATAAGTTCAACCTTTGCAACTGCTGAAACTGAAGCAAGGGCTTCACCTCTGAAGCCTAAGGTTGCAATGGAATCAAGGTCGTTTTCAACACAGACCTTGCTTGTAGCGTGACGAAGAAAGGCGTTTCTGATATCATCACGCATAATACCCATACCGTCATCGGTGACACGCATAAAGGTAGTACCGCCATTTTTAATTTCAACCGTTATTGACTTTGCTCCAGCGTCAATGGAATTTTCTACAAGTTCCTTAATAACAGAACAAGGTCTTTCTACAACTTCACCTGCTGCTATAAGTTCAGCAACGTGCTTTTCAAGTACATTGATTCTACCCATACAAGTCACCTCCCATCATACGGGTTATATTAAAGTAGTTTTTTCAGTTCATAAAGAAGATTGATAGCCTCGATAGGTGTAAGGGTATCAACATCTGTATTGCGGAGTTTTTCTGCAACTGCGCTGTCAGCCGCAGGCATAAGAGAAAGCTGCATATCGTTTTCTGATGCAGAGAGATTTTTGAGTGCTTCCCTGCTGTTATCGGGGCTTTGCTCGGTAAGTTCTCTGAGCACCTGCTTTGCTCGGTTAATGATCCAATCGGGAACACCTGCAAGTTTGGCAACCTCGATACCGTAGCTGTCATCTGCACCACCGGGGATAATTCTTCTGAGGAAGGTGATTTCATCACCGCGTTTCTTGACTGCGATGTTGTAGTTTTTTACACCGTCAATAAGTTCCTCAAGAACAGTAAGTTCGTGATAATGTGTAGCAAAGAGAGATTTTGCTCCAAGACGCTTTTTATCAGCCACGAACTCCAGAACTGCACGGGCAATGCTCATACCGTCATAGGTAGAGGTACCCCTGCCGATTTCATCAAAAATGAGAAGGCTTTTGGAGGTTGCTGATTTTACGATATTTGCTACTTCGCTCATTTCTACCATAAAGGTGGACTGACCTGAAGCCAGGTCATCAGATGCACCTACACGGGTAAACACTGCATCAACTATGCCGATGTGCGCACTGTCGCAGGGTACAAAGGAGCCAATCTGAGCCATAATCACAACAAGGGCTGTCTGACGCATATAGGTGGACTTACCTGCCATATTGGGACCTGTTATGATTGCCACACGGTTTTCACCATTATCAAGGTAGACATCATTGGAAACAAATCTGGAATTATCCAGAAGTTCTTCAACAACAGGATGCCTTGAGGCTTTCAGTGAAATTATGGAGGATAGGTCAACCTCGGGACGCACGTATCTGTTGTCTGATGCAACACTTGCAAGAGATACAAGTACATCAAGCTGTGCTATTGCATCAGCTGTTCTTTCGATACGCTGAAGGTTTTCGGAAATCTTTGTACGCACCTGAGAGAAAAGTTCGTATTCCAGTGCAATAGCTTTATCCTTGGCACCCAGAATTCTGCCCTCAAGCTCTTTGAGTTCCGGAACTATGTATCGCTCACAATTTGTGAGAGTCTGTTTACGTATGTAGTAGTCAGGCACCATATTCTTGTAGGAATTGGTAACCTCGATAAAGTAACCGAACACACGGCTATAACCGACTTTGAGTTTGGGGATTCCTGTTTTCTCACGCTCAGCCGCTTCAATTTGTGCAAGCAATGATGTGGAATCGGTCATATCGGAAGTGATACGGTCAAGTTCTTCGTTATAGCCTTTGCGGATCATTCCCCCTTCACGTACAGAAAAAGGCGGCTCATCAACAATGGCTGTATCGATAAGAGTATGAATATCCTCCAGAGTATCAACAGAGGAAAACAAATCCATAAGATAAGGAGATGTGCAGTCAGAAAGCAGGGCTTTGATCTGCGGGAGATTGATTGTAGCACTGCAAAGTGAACGGAGTTCTCTTGCGTTTGCACTGCCGTATACGATTTTGGTCATTATACGTTTGATATCGAGAATTCCTGTGAGTACTGCGGCAAACTCCAGACGCTTTACGGTATCGTCTGTAAGTTCTGCTATTGCTGACTGACGTCTGATAATGGCGGCAACGTTCATCAGAGGATTTTCAATCCAGGTTCTGAGAAGACGTTTGCCCATTGCGGTTTTTGTTTTATCAAGCACCCAGAGGAGTGAACCGCGTTTCTCCTTGGAAATCATAGTCTGAGTGAGTTCAAGGTTACGTCTTGTGTTGTAATCAAGACGCATAAACTGATTATCCTGAAAGAGTTCAATGTTGCTGATTCTTTCAAGACCTGTCATCTGAGTTCTTCTGAGATAGAAAAGAAGTGCACCAAGAGCACAGACAAGTTCGGTTGAATCTTTTACTGCTTCATACTGAGTCTGAGGAAACTGTGCCAAAACAGCATCAAGACAATCGAGATATGAAAACTCGTCATCACTTAAGTTTTCAACACTGCACACAAGTCTGTCCCTGATGAATCTTTTGACAGAATCAGAGTAAGATCCGAAACCGCCAAGAAGGATTTCATGGGGATTGTAGCTTACAAGATGGTCTTTCAGATTATCCAGTGAACTTTTGCCTGAAAGCTGGGTTGCATAAAGCTGACCTGTGGAAACATCGCAAAAACAAACACCGATGGATTTATCACGGTAGAATGCACAGCAGATGTAGTTGTTTCTGCCTTCATCAAGCATAGTTGACTCTACAACGGTACCCGGAGTGATAACACGGATAACATCACGTGTTACCAGACCTTTGGCGGTTGCAGGGTCTTCTGTCTGCTCACAGATAGCAACTTTATAACCCTTTGAGACAAGTTTTGCGATATAGCCCTCACAGCTGTGGAAAGGTACACCACACATGGGTGCTCTCTCCTCCTGACCGCAATCACGGCCTGTGAGAGTAAGGTCAAGTTCTCTTGATGCAATTTTAGCATCATCAAAGAACATCTCGTAAAAGTCACCAAGTCGGAAGAAAAGAATGCTGTCCTTATTACGTTCTTTAATTTCAAAATACTGCTTCATCATCGGAGACAGCTCCGCCATTATTCACACTTCCTTATCCGTTAAGAGTGGGTTATTCTGAAAAATCAGTGACAACCGCCGCAAGTGCTGCAACTGCCTGTGCATGCATGGTAGTCTGTAGTGTTGGGGTCTTCACCGTTTGCAGAGTTTGAAACAATTGCAAATACACGCTGCATAATTGCATCAAATGCGTTCTTAGCCTCGTTGAGTTTAATCATAGATTCATTGGACATAATGTCTGCATAGAGTGTACGCATTTTTGTGTTGAGCTCCTTGATAGCCTCTTCGTCACGTACTTCTGCAGTGAGTTTCTCGTTAAGCTGGAGTTTGAGAAGGTTGAATTCACCGATGAGGGACTGAAGTGCCTCATCAGCCTCTACTGCCTTGTTAGCCTCCTGAAGAGCAACATAAGACTCTTCAGCCTGAATTTTTCTGCCAAGTTCTCTTGAAAGTTCGATAATATCCATTTTATATTTCTCCTTTGTTTTTAAATTCTTTATAGATTAAATGATTTCTCCGCGGAGTATCCAATTGCGGGCTTCGGTAATTTTTACATCGCAGAAAGTACCTATGAGAGAAGTATCTCCCTGAACTTCTACGATTATGTTGCCTGAAGTGCGACAGGAAAGAAGTCCGTTCTTTTCGTTGACTTCTTCTACAAGCACACGTTCGGTTGAGCCTACCATAGATTTGCATCGTTTAGCGGCTATTTCTTCCTGAGTTTTCAGAAGTTCGGTAAACCACTTGCCTTTTTCTTCCTCTGTAGCAACATCGGGAAGTTTTGCGGCAGGGGTGCCCGGTCTGCGTGAATAGATGAAAGTAAAGAGTGATGTGAACTCAACTTCCTTGATTAAAGAAAGTGTCTCGCAGAAATCCTCGTAGGTTTCACCGGGGAAACCTACAATAATGTCACTTGTCAGGGACACATCAGGAATTTTACTCTTTGCATATTCAATGATGCTCAGGTATTTTTCCCTTGTGTAGCGTCTGTTCATAGCACTCAGAATCTTACTGCTTCCTGACTGGAAAGGCAGATGCAGATGCTTTGAAATATGCTTTGACTGAGCTATAGTGTCGATAAGCTCGTGGGTGCAGTCTTTGGGATGTGATGTCATAAATCTTATGATGTAGTCACCCTCGATTGCATCAATTCTGCGGAGAAGTTCTGAGAAAGATATATCTTCATCAAGACCTTTTCCGTAGGAGTTGACATTCTGACCCAGAAGTGTTATCTCCTTATAGCCTGCATCAATCATTGCTTTTGCTTCTGCAATAACAGCTGAGCTTTCACGGGAACGCTCACGACCCCTTACATAAGGAACAATACAATATGAGCAGAAGTTGTCACAACCATACATAACAGGAAGCCAGCCTTTGAAGGGCTTATCCCTGAGTGTGGGAACGTCTTCGTAGATAGTGTTGTCATCGCAGGTATCAAAGATACGTTTTCCGTTTACAAGCTGATTATAGAAAAGTTCGGGAAAGCGGGATATAGAATGGGTGCCGAACACAAGATTTACAAAAGGATAGCTTTTGTAGATTCTGTCGGCTACAGCCTTCTGCTCCATCATACAACCGCACAGTGCTATTGTGACAGAAGGGTGTCGGCGTTTGATGTTCTTGAGAGCACCAACGTTACCGAAAACTCTGTCTTCAGCGTGTTCTCTGATTGCGCAGGTATTGAAAAGGATAAAGTCAGCTTCTTCTGCTTCCTCGGTAAATTCAAAACCTGCAAGGTGCAACATACCTTTTATTTTTTCGCTGTCTGCCACATTCTGCTGACAGCCATAGGTGTGGATACAAGCCATAGGCTTTTCTCCGCGTTTTCTGATATCCATGATTTCAGCAATGAGTTTTATATACTCACTTCTGCTGCCGGGCATATCTTTATACTGATAAAAGTTTGACAGGGCATACTCCCCCAATGTTATAGTTTGATTAGTATATCATACCACAACATCTTATTTATTTCAAGACTTTATGACAAGTTTTAATACAATATATAGGAGAAAGAAATAAGGTTTGAATATAATTATTCCTCTACCCTACATTTGCAAAAAACTGAGGGGTACTGCCTACAATAACTGTATGGCAAAGTTCATAGACTGTTACAAATTGAGTTTCATAAAAAATAATCGGACAAGTCAGGCTGACATCTGCGTCAACCTCAAGATAAACTCTGTGAATTGTCTGGTTAATACCTGCTGATGTGAACTCAGATTTAATTGTTGTGGTTACACTGCCCCCAAGAGAAAGATTCACGTAAATATCCGGACCTATATTTGAAAGTAGCACAAGTCCTGTGAAGGCACCTGCGGGTATTCCAACACGTGTTTTCTGCTCCTTTCTGATATTTTCTGTTATTTCCATTGAAAGTCTTGATTTGAGTTTGTTGACCTCAAGGGTGTTGGTCTGAAGAGAATTCACCACACCGTTTTCTCCTGTGTTTTTTATTATTATGCTGTTATAGTCGACAGGGGTGGACTCAAGCACCTCAAGGACTGCTTTATCAATTGAATTCATTGCATGGATTTCCAGTTCATTATCCACAAGATTATGTACCAGGTCACGGGCTTTGAATTCAAACAGACAGAATATTCCTATAGCGAAAACAATCAACACGCAGATAAATCTGATTAATTGCTTTTTTCTTTTTGTGAGTTTTCTTCGGGATAACAAAAAAACACCTCCTGTGTATCATACACAAGAGGTGTTGTCCTTGATATTAAATTAATGCTGTGAAATAAGGATTACTCCTCGTCCTCACAACCGCAGCAGCAATCGCCGTCCATTTCAAGCTCGCTGAAATCGAACTCAAGAATATCACCGCAACCGGGGCATACAACTTCACCCTCAAGGAGAAGATCCTCGTCTACACAGACAGTTTCTTCACATGAAGGGCATGTAACCTCGTAATATACGCAGTCGCAATCACAGTCATCATCGCAATCGCAGCAATCACAATCGTCATCACAGCAGTCACAGCAATCGCAATCATCGTCGCAGTAGTCTTCGTAAATCTCGTCCTCAAGAGTAGCAAGATCCTCGTCTACTTCGTCAAGCTGTAAGCTGAGTTCGTCTGTGAAGTCCTCAAGGTCTGCTACAGCAACAGCCATATCCTCGAGAAGTTCCATCATTGCCTTGATAACCTTAACTTCATCTTTGGACTCGTCAAGCTTGAGGCCATCAGCAAGACCGCGGATGTAAGCAATTTTCTCGGTTAATGTCATAGTAAAAACCTACCTCTCTGATTAAGCACGACCAATGTACTCGCCGGTACGAGTATCGATCTGGAGAAGCTCGCCTTCCTCGATGAAGAGGGGAACTTTGATCTCAGCGCCAGTTTCGAGTGTAGCGGGCTTGAGAGCATTTGTTGCAGTGTTGCCTGCAAAACCGGGATCGGTCTGAGCAACAACAAGCTCAACAAAGTTGGGAGGCTCTACGCCGAAAACGGAGCCTTTGTAAGAAAGCACCTTACAAACCATGTTCTCTTTAACAAACTTAAAGTTGTCGCTGAGTGTGTCCTTGTTGATAGGAACAAGCTCAAAGGTCTCTAAGTCCATGAAATAATAGAGGTCGCGATCGTTGTAGCTGTACTCCATATCTTTTCTCTCAACAAAAGCTGTGAGATACTTGTCGTTGGGGTTGAAAGTTTTCTCAACAACAGAACCGGTGATAACGTTTCTGATCTTGGTTCTTACGAAAGCGGCACCTTTACCGGGCTTAACGTGCTGGAACTCAACGATAGAAACAACCTGGCCGTCCATTTCAAATGTAACGCCATTTCTAAAATCGCCTGCAGATATCATAAATGATTCCTCCAAATGTATTGATTATGCGGCTTGACCGCAAATTTCCTTAAACATTATACATAAAATACCGATATATTGTCAATAGGGATTAAAGAATTATTAATTCCTTTGGCAAAGTTGCGAAGGTTTCGAAGCCTTCTTTTGTGACAAGAACTGTATCTTCGATACGGACACCGAACTTATCGGGAAGGTAAATACCGGGCTCAACGGTGACAGTCATATTCTCTTTGAGAGTGTCGGTTGAACGGGGACCTGCATAAGGAGCCTCGTGGATTTCAAGACCTACTCCGTGACCTGTTGAGTGCCCGAAGTACTTGCCGTAGCCTGCATTTGTGATAATATCACGGGCTACTTTATCAACGTCAAAACCTGTTACACCTGCTTTTACAAAATCAAGTGCATTAAGGTGAGCATCAAGAACAATGTTATAAATCTCTTTCTGCTGTTCGCTGACTGTACCGATTGCAATTGTACGTGTCATATCACTGTGGTAACCCTCGAAAACAGCACCGATATCAAAGGTGATGAAATCACCGCTTTGTACCTTAACATCACCGGGTACACCGTGAGGCAGAGAAGTTTTCTTGCCTGTAACAGTGATAAGGTCAAAAGCTACGCGCTCAGCACCCTTCATCTTCATAAGGAACTCAAGACGTGCTGCAATCTCTTTTTCTGTGATACCGACTCTGATATCATTCATAAGTTCTGTATATGCAGCTTCTGCAATCTGCTGTGCTTTGCGAAGTTTGAGAACTTCATCTGCAGATTTAATGAGTCTGAGTTCTGTGATGGTTTTGCTGAGAAGATCGGAATTCACAACCTGAACATTGAGTTTGTCGCAGAAGGTTTTGTATAAATCAAGAGTAACTGCACTTGACTCAACTATTACACTCTTTGCGTTCATACTGTCCAGAAGTTCGTTGATTGTATCGTAATACACACTGAAAACTACTACTTCCATATGCTTTACAAGCTTCTGAGCTGCTTCGGCATAACGGAAATCAACAAGGAAATAGCTTGTGTCCTTGCTGATAAGAACATAACCCTCAGAATGTTCAAAACCGGTCAGATAAGTTACGCTGATATCAGAGGAAACCAGTGCAGCGTCAGCGTCCTTCAGTGACTGTGCTATTTGTGAAATTCGTTTATTATATTCAGACATAAGAAACAACCTTTCGATAAATAAAAAATACAGGCGGACAACACAAAGCTGTCCGCCTTTGAGATTACCTATACTTGCGCTTGCGAGCTGCTTCGGATTTCTTCTTACGCTTAACGGAAGGCTTCTCATAAGCCTCTCTCTTACGTACCTCGGCAATAACACCAGCTCTTGCACACTGCTTCTTGAATCTTCTCAAAGCATTTTCAAGGGACTCATTCTCTTTTAATCTGACTTCTGCCATCTTTCTTCCCTCCCATCTGAATTACGGGATTATCAAAATACTTTTAATAGTATACATAATTAACCCTGTTATGTCAAGAGAAAAACAGAAGAATTATAAATTTTTGTCGAAAATTCCTTTTTATGGCTTAACAACGATGTTTACAAGCTTACCTTTAACGTAGAATTCCTTGATAATATTCATATCACCAATTGCCTTCTTAACGTTTTCGTCCTGGTGGCAAACCTCAAGAACAGCGTCCTGATCTGCATCTGCAGGAACATTGAGTCTTGCTTTGATTTTGCCGTTAACCTGAACAGCAATCTCGATTGTTTCGTCCTTACACTTGGACTCGTCAAAACAAGGCCACTGGGTCTGAGCAAGAACCTCATCAGTGCCGAAAACAACATTGTTGATTTCCTCAGTAACGTGAGGAGCAAAGGGATTTACAAGAAGGATGAAGGTTTTAAGTTCTGCCTTATTGATAGAGCCCTTTGTATAAATAGCATTGATAAGAGTCATAAGTGCTGCGATTGCAGTATTGAACTTCATACTCTCAATGTCTTCTGTAACCTTTTTGATGGTTTTATGGAATGCAGATGAAAGGTCATCTGAATACTCGTCGCCATCTGTAAGAATTTCCTGGAGATTCCATATTCTGTCAATGAATCTCTTACAACCCTTCATAGAGTTTTCAGACCAGGGGGCTGCCTGTTCGTAGTCACCCATAAAGAGTACGTATGTACGGAGTACATCAGCACCATAAACGTCAACAACCTCGTTGGGGTCAACAACGTTACCGCGGGATTTACTCATCTTCACTCCGTCAGGACCAAGGATAAGACCCTGAGCAGTTCTCTTTGCGTAAGGCTCTTCACAGGGAACAACACCGATATCATAAAGGAACTTATGCCAGAAACGTGAGTAGATAAGATGACGTGTAACATGCTCCATACCGCCGTTGTACCAGTCAACAGGCATCCAGTACTTAAGTTTCTCCATATTGGCAAGCTCGTTGTCATTATGGGGATCAATATAACGGAGGAAGTACCAGGAAGAACCTGCCCACTGGGGCATTGTGTCGGTTTCACGGTTTGCTTTGCCGCCACACTGGGGACAAGTCCAGTTTACAAAGTCATCAATCTTTGCAAGGGGGCTTTCTCCGTCCTGACCGGGTTCGAAGTTTTCAACCTTGGGAAGTCTTAAGGGAAGCTCCTCGTAAGGAACAGCTACCATACCGCACTTTTCGCAATGTACAACGGGAATAGGCTCGCCCCAGTAACGCTGACGGTTGAATGCCCAGTCTTTCATCTTATACTGAACACCCTTCTCACCTATGCCGCGTTCTGAAAGTTCTTCAAGCATTTTTGCAATTGAACTCTTCTTATCTGTGAAGCCATTGAGGAAATCGGAGTTTACCATCTCACCGTCACCTGTGTAAGCCTCAACAGAGATGTCTCCGCCTTTGATAACCTCGATGATATCAATACCGAATTTCTTTGCGAAATCGTAGTCTCTCTGGTCATGTGCAGGCACAGCCATAATTGCACCTGTGCCGTAACCCATCATTACATAGTCGGAAATAAAAATGGGAATTTCTTTGCCGTTGACAGGATTGATTGCAACAAAACCGTCAAGTTTAACACCTGTTTTATCCTTAACGAGCTGTGTTCTTTCAAACTCAGTCTTCTTTGCACATTCTGCTCTGTAAGCCTCAAC
>JAZQHL010000039.1:0-2213 GCA_045540595.1 Ruminococcus sp. | reverse complement strand
TGATATGTCTGTATTCTCTTGGCATGAAAAATCCCCCTATGGTAGCTTCTTTAATTCTACCATAGGGGGTACCTTTTTTCTATTGTCCGTTTTTTACGGACCTGTGCAATTCATCAGGGAGTTTTTTGTGTCTGCGGACTTTCACGAAAACCTGCATAAAAAATCATATGAAAACAAAAAATCCGTGGCAAAACCACGGATAAAAAAACGACCACCCTATTGGGTGGTAGCTTTAAGTGTTGGCATCTTCCTATCTTCCCGGGCCGTCACCAGCCAAGTATTTTCGGCACTATAGGGCTTAACTTCTGTGTTCGGAATGGGAACAGGTGGACCCCCTACGTCATCAACACCAACTTATTTTTTGTGGCCGCTCTCTCAAGCGACTTCGTTATTATACTACGGTATTTTCAAAATTGCAAGCCTTTTTTCAAAAAAAATTTAACAAGTCAAAAAACAGGAAACTTATACCCATTTTAGGCTTTATTATTGACTAAACGTCGAATAAAGAGTAATATATATAGTATAAGTAGAAATATGCACTTTATTACAATAATTACTCCCAACAGAAATTTTACGGAGGTATATGAATATGTTCAAGAAATCACTTTCACTTTTTCTCTGTCTGCTGATGATACTCACAATGGCGCTCAGTTTCAGCGGCTGTGCCAAGTCTGACGAAAACTACCCTGTCACAGCAGGTCAGACAATCTTCAAAGAAAAGCCCGAGAAAATTGCAGTTATGTCTGACAATCTGGCAGACATCATCTACTATATGGGCTACAGCACTCAGATTTGTGCCATAAGCGACTCCTGCACCCAGGAGATTCTGACAAAATACATAGACTCTGTGGGTGATGAGGTCAACCCCAATGCTGACGCAATCATTGCCTCCGGTGCACAGGCAGTGCTCACAGACACTCCCCTTTCCTCTGTTGTAAAAGACAGACTCTCAGACGAAGGCATTGAGGTCATCAACTTTATGGTGCCTTCAAACGATGCTCAGCTTGCTACCCTTTACACCGCTCTGGGCAAAATCTTCGGCGGTAAGACCGACGGTGCTCAGACAGGTAAAGACTCCCACGCAAGACTTACCGAAACTCTGACTCAGGCTGAAAAAGAGGTTGAGGGCTCCACAGTTGTGAAGCTTGTGTGCTACCTTTACCTTGACGAAAACAACTCTCTGTGCTCATACTCAAGCAGCACCTGCGAAGGAATGGTGCTTGACTACCTGAGCGCTACAAACGTTGCCTCAAACTTCCCCGATGAGCAGGTTGACGAAAGTATTCTCCGTCTTTCTAATCCCGACTACATCTTCTACGATAACGAGAAAGTGCTTGAGTATCTCAACTCAAGACCCAATCTTTCAGGTATGGCAGCCCTCACACAGAGTCACACCTATGTTCTTCCCAAAGAAGTGCTTCAGCGTCTTGGCTCAAGCCTTGTTGACACCCAGAGTTTCATGCTCTCAAAGATGTTCCCCAACTCTGTAAGCGAAACCACAAAGGGTGAATCCCTTGCAGAGAAGTACGGCATTGCCATCACACAGGATTCCCACTATGAACTGGGTGCTGACCACAAGGATGTGAAGGCTGTTCAGCAGAGACTTATGGACCTTGGTTACCTTGTGATTGAGGACAACACCCCCACCACCTACTTCGGCTCAAAAACCGAAGAAGCTGTGATTGCTTTCCAGACCGCCAACGGTCTTGAGGTAACAGGAATTGCAAACTACAAGACTCTTGAGGTGCTATTCCTCTCCACAACCCTTTCCACCTCAGGCACTGCGGTTGTGCCTTCAGTATCCTTCACAGAGGAGCCCACAACTGCACCGGAAGAATCTCAGCCTCAGACAGATGCTCCCCAGAACAATGTGGATACAAACGGCTACAGCATTGACCTTTCTATCAGCAAATCCTACCAGAAGGGTGACGAGCACGAGGACATCAAGGCAATTCAGCAGAGACTGGAAGAACTTCTGTATATCAGTTTCGGTGAAGGTGACTCCTACACCAGCTACTACGGCGAAGGCACAGAAAACGCAATCTCACTCTTCCAGGAAAGCAACGGACTTTCAGTCACAGGTGTTGCCGACTACGAAACCCTGAAGGTACTTTTCAGCGACAGCGCAAAACAGCCCTGATGAAAACATCAGTTGAATTGCAATAACCCATAAACCACTTCATCACATAAAAAACAAGACCGCAGATTGATAA
>JAZQHL010000038.1:0-3743 GCA_045540595.1 Ruminococcus sp. | reverse complement strand
GCAAAGGAAATCGGCTCTGACTACATTGTAGTAGGCAGACCTATCACAGCAGCAGATGACCCTGTAGCAGCATACAAGAGATGTATTGCTGAGTTTGTAGGCTGATACTGAGGCGAAGCCTCAACTAAGTTTGCCCTCAGGGCAAGTGAAGTTATCTGTAATAGTTAAGTTGTCCTGCGGACAGTGAAGTTTGCTTCGCAAGTGAGTTGTGGCAAACTTAACTTCACTTTTCCTCAGAAAAAACTTCACTGTAATTTATTACAACTTCACTTCAAGCATCTGCTTGAAACTTCACATTCAGATATCTAAGAAACTAATGAACATAGAAAGGATATAAAGATTATGGAAAAGAAAGTTGCAAAAGCATTACTTGAGATTCAGGCAGTATTCCTTCGTCCCGATGAGCCCTTCACTTGGGCAAGCGGTATCAAGAGCCCCATTTACTGCGATAACCGTCTTATCCTCACAGCTCCCCAGCAGAGAGAGATTGTAGAGCACGCAATCGCAGAGACAGTAAAGCGTGAGTATCCCGAGGCAGAGGTGCTTATGGGTACATCCACAGCAGGTATTGCACACGCTGCAATCGCTGCAAGCATTCTCGATATGCCTATGGGTTATGTTCGTGGCAGTGCTAAGGACCACGGCAGACAGAATAAAATTGAAGGCAGACTCAATCCCGGTCAGAAGGTAGTAGTTATCGAAGACCTTATCTCCACAGGCGGCTCTGTTATCGACGTTGTTGATGCACTCAGAGAAGCAGGTGCAGAGGTACTGGGTATCGTTTCCATCTTTACTTACGGAATGCAGAAGGGTCTTGACCGCCTTGCAGCAGCAAACGTTAAGAACGTAAGCCTTACAAACCTTGATGCAGTTGCCGCTGCAGCAGCAGAGTCAGGCTACATCAAGGAAGAGGACGTTGTACGTCTTCTCAAGTTCAGAGATAATCCCTCTGACGAAAGCTGGATTACAGCAAAATAATATATAAAAACATTTGCCTCCCCTTATTAACAGGGGAGGCTTTGTGAAGCAAAAATAAACAGAGGGATAGATTACCATTACTCCCTCAGTCTTTCGGCAAAGCCGAAATCCAGCTCTTAACTGAGCCTGTCTCCCTCTGTCACTTCGTGACATCTCCCTCACACTGTGAGGGAGTCTTCCCTCAGAGAGGGAGCCTGAAACAAATACAGGTGGTGTAAAGTATGAGAGGACTTATTGATATAAGCGAACTTACCATAGAAGAACTTGATTCTCTTATGGACACAGCCGAGGATATAATCGCAAATCCTCAGAAGTATGCTGAAAGCTGTAAAGGCAAGAAACTTGCAACACTTTTCTTTGAGCCTTCAACCAGAACAAGACTTTCCTTTGAGGCTGCTATGCACGAACTGGGCGGCTCTGTTATCGGCTTCAGTGACGGAAGCAATTCTTCTGCTGTAAAGGGAGAAAGTATTGCTGATACAGCCAGAGTTGTAGGTTGCTATGCAGATGTTATTGCAATGCGTCATTTCATTGAGGGTGCTCCTTTTGTTGCAGACCGCAACTGTGTAGTACCTGTTATCAATGCAGGTGACGGCGGACACAACCACCCCACCCAGACACTGGCGGACCTTCTTACAATCAGACGTGAGAAGGGTGATTTTTCTCATCTGACAGTTGGCTTCTGCGGTGACCTTAAATATGGCAGAACAGTGCACTCTCTTTGCACTGCACTTTCCCGCTACAAGGGTGTTAAGTTTGTGTTCATTGCTCCCAAGGAACTGAGAATTCCCAGTTACCTTGTGTATGAAGTGCTGGAGAAAAACGGCATTGAGTATGTGGAGTGTGACAACCTTGAAGAAGCAATGCCCACACTTGATATCCTCTATATGACCCGTGTGCAGGGCGAAAGATTTGAGGATAAAGCAGAGTATGAGCGCCTCAAGGACAGTTACATTCTTACAGCAGATAAACTTGAGAATGCAAAATCCGATATGATTATTATGCATCCCCTGCCCAGAGTAAACGAGATTTCTGTTGAGGTGGATTACGACAGCCGTGCCTGCTATTTCAAGCAGGTTTTAAACGGAAAGTATATGCGTATGGCACTTATTCTCAAACTCCTCTCCGAAGCAAAACAGGGAATCAGCGCAGATGCAGTACGTCCCGAGCCCATTGAAGATGACGCGCAGGGCAAGCACGTATGCTCAAACCCCAAGTGTATTACTCACACGGAGCAGGAGCTTCCCCAGGCGTTCAAATGCGTAGACAAGAGCAAGAACATTCTTCGTTGCAAATACTGCGAAACAAGAGTAAAATAATAAACATATAAAAACAGGCACACATCAAACCGATGTGTGCCTGTTCTGTTTGGTTTGTTAAGATTTATTCTGTGCGTCAACAAGCTTGGCTGCACCGTACATCTCACGGAGCTTGGGTTTTTCAATCTTGCCTGTGGGGTTACGGGGTACCTTGGCAAAGATGATTTTGTGGGGACGCTTGTATCTGGGCATACCCTTGCAGAATTCGTTGATTTCTTCTTCTGTAGCGGTAAAGCCCTCTTTCAGTTCAATGATTGCTGCTGCAATCTCACCAAGTCGCTCATCAGGCAGACCGATAACAGCAACGTCGTTGATAGCCTTGTGTCCTCTGAGAAAGTCCTCAATCTGAACGGGGTAGAGGTTTTCACCGCCTGAAATGATAACATCTTTCTTACGGTCAACAAGGAAGATAAATCCGTCCTCGTCCTCTTTTGCCATATCACCTGTATACAGCCAGCCATCCTTGATGGAAGCAGCGGTTGCAACCTCGTCGTTGTAGTAGCAGGTCATAACGCCGGGACCCTTGACACAGAGTTCACCTACATCGCCCTGCTCTACAGGCTCATTGTTTTCGTTGACAATCTTGACCTCCCAGCCGTAACCGGGTTTACCGATAGCACCAACCTTGTGGATATTCTCAACACCAAGGTGCACGCAACCGGGACCGATGGACTCGCTCAGACCGTAGTTAGTGTCGTACTGATGGTCGGGGAAGTATTCTTTCCAACGCTTGATAAGGCTCATGGGAACAGGCTGTGCACCAATGTGCATCAGTCTCCACTGAGAAAGCTCATAGTCTGCAGGATTCAGTGCGCCTGAGTCCATAGCGTTGAGTATATCCTGAGCCCAGGGAACAAGCAGCCACACAATGGTGCACTTTTCCTTGGAAACTGCGTCAAATACATATTCGGGTTTTGTGCCCTTGAGGAGCACTGCCTTGCTGCCTGATAAAAGACTTCCGAACCAGTGCATCTTTGCACCTGTGTGGTACAAAGGAGGAATACACAGGAACACATCGTCCTTTGTCTGACCGTGATGATTCTGCTCAACCTTGCAGGAATGAGTCAGACTTCTGTGCTTGTGAAGAATTGCTTTGGGGAAACCTGTTGTACCTGATGAGAAGTAAATAGCCGCAAAGTCGTCTTCATCAAGAGCAACAGCAGGGGACTGGGAAGAGCACTCCAGAGTCATATCTGTATAATCCTCTGCAAAGGTGGGGCATCCCTGACCGCTGCCTGCAAAAATAAGAAGACGGTTTTTGCTGATAGTTGCCACAACGTCCTCTACTCGGCCGATAAACTCGGGGCCAAAAACAAGGGCGTCACACTCAGCAAGTGTGAGACAATAGTCGATTTCATCACTTGCATATCTGAAGTTAAGGGGAACAGCCAGTGCACCTGTCTTGAGAATACCAAAGTAAATGGGAAGCCACTCAAGACAGTTCAT
>JAZQHL010000037.1:0-6101 GCA_045540595.1 Ruminococcus sp. | reverse complement strand
CTACGATCCGACTTCCGTTACCGATACGTTCACAGTGACCCATCTTACCGAATACTCTGCCATCGGGTGAAGTGATACCCTCGATAGCGTATGCAGAGTTATTGGGGTTAAACTGTACGTCTGCGGTAGCGTTACCCTCTAAATCTACATACTGGGTAGCAACCTGGCCGTTTGCAATGAGTTTCTGAATTAATTCATCACTTGCAAGGAATCTGCCTTCACCGTGAGAGATGGGTGTCAGGTAAGTTTCACCTACAGGTGAATACTTAAGCCAGGGTGAAAGGTTGGAAGCTACACGGACATTAACAAGCTTTGACTGGTGACGTCCGATGGTGTTGTATGTAAGTGTGGGGCAATTTTCGTCAGTATCAATAATCTCACCGTAAGGAACAAGACCCAGTTTGATAAGAGCCTGGAAGCCGTTACAGATACCGCACATAAGACCGTCACGGTTCTTGAGAAGCTCGTGTACCTGCTCGGTAACTGCCTTGTTACGGAAGAACGCGGTAATGAACTTACCTGAACCGTCGGGCTCGTCACCGCCTGAGAAACCGCCGGGAATGAATACCATCTGTGCAGTCTTCAGAGCGTTAGCAAAATACTCAACGGACTCTGTAACCTGAGAGGGAGTAAGGTTTCTGATAACAATAATCTCAGCCTCTGCACCTGCATCACGCATAACCTTTGCAGAGTCATACTCACAGTTAGTGCCGGGGAATACAGGGATAAGCACCTTAGGACGTGCTACCTTGATTGCAGGAGCAACTGCTGCCTTGCCGTCAAAGTTCAGTGTGGGAATCTCGCGGTTGCCCTGGTCGATGTTACAGCTGAATACGTCCTCAAGTTTATTCTCGTAAAGCTCATTGAGTGCAGAAATTGATACAGCCTCGCCCTTGAATACGATGTCAGTTGTCTCTGTAGTTGTACCCAGCACCTTGCCGATTTCTACATCCTCAGCAAGTTCAAGGATAAATGAGCCGTAGCTGCAATCGAAGATTTCCTCACTTGTAATACCATCAGCAAACTCAAAGCCAATGCCGTTACCGATTGCCATTTTATATACTGCCTCAGCAATACCGCCGAAGCCGGGTGTGTAAGCAGCGAGCACCTTACCGTCACGGATAAGCTTCTCAACTGTAGCAAAAACTGCCTTCTGGCTGTCCTTATCAGGCAGACCGTATTTATTAAACTGTGGTGTAATAAGTACAACTGTGTGACCTGCACCCTTGAACTCGGGAGAGGTAACAGTATTCACGTTGCCTGTGGTAACTGCAAAGGAAACCAGTGTGGGAGGAACGTCGATATCCTCAAAGCTTCCGCTCATGGAGTCCTTACCGCCGATAGATGCTATCTCAAAATCAAGCTGTGCATCAAAAGCACCGAGGAGTGCTGAGAGAGGCTTGCCCCAACGCTGTGCGTCAGTACGGGGGCTCTCAAAATACTCCTGGAATGTAAGGTAAGCACCGTTCATGGAGCCGCCTGTTGCAACCAGTTTTGCAAGGGATTCAACTACTGCAAGGTATGCACCGTGGTAGGGGCTCTTCTCACTTACATAGGGGTTGAATCCCCAGGACATAAAGGAAACGGTATCTGTGTGTTTCTGCTCAACAGAAATCTTGTTTACCATTGCCTGAATGGGAGTTCTCTGATATTTACCGCCAAAGGGCATCAGCACTGTGCCTGCACCGATGGTGGAGTCGAATCTCTCAGAAAGTCCGCGCTTGGAACAAACGTTAAGGTCCTGAGCCAGTGCTTTCATATTCTCAGTAAAGCTTTCACCTGCCTGCTTCTTGTAAAGAACAGGAGCAGCGGGTGCTATATCAATGTGCTTTTCAGCACCGTTGGAATTCAGGAATTCTCTGGAAAGGTTTACGATTGCCTTTCCGTTGTAGGTCATAACGAGTCTGGGCTCTTCAGTAACCTCTGCAACAAGTGTTGCCTCAAGGTTTTCTGCAGCAGCAAGTTCCTTGAATCTTTCTACGTCAGTAGGCTCAACTACAACAGCCATTCTCTCCTGAGATTCACTGATTGCAAGCTCTGTGCCGTCAAGACCTTCGTACTTCTTGGGAACAGCGTTCAGGTTAATCTTAAGACCGTCTGCAAGTTCACCGATAGCAACGGAAACACCGCCTGCACCGAAGTCGTTACAACGTTTGATAAGGAGAGAAGCCTCCTTGTTTCTGAAAAGTCTCTGGAGTTTTCTTTCTTCGGGAGCGTTACCCTTCTGAACTTCAGCAGAGCAGGTCTCGATGGAAGAAAGAGTGTGAGACTTGGAAGAGCCTGTTGCACCGCCGCAGCCGTCACGGCCTGTTTTGCCGCCCAGGAGGATTACAACATCACCGGGGCTTGGCACTTCGCGGCGTACATTCTCTGCAGGAGCAGCAGCAATAACTGCACCAATCTCCATACGCTTTGCCATATATCCGGGGTGATAAAGTTCGTCAACAATGCCTGTTGCAAGACCGATCTGGTTGCCGTAGGAGCTGTAGCCTGCAGCAGCAGTGGTAACAATCTTTCTCTGGGAAAGTTTGCCCTCGATAGTCTCAGATACAGGAACTGTGGGGTCAGATGCACCTGTTACACGCATTGCGGAGTATACATAGGAACGGCCTGAAAGGGGATCACGGATAGCACCGCCGATGCAGGTAGCCGCACCACCAAAAGGCTCAATCTCTGTGGGGTGGTTATGGGTTTCGTTCTTGAAGAGGAGAAGCCAGTCTTCCTCTACCCCATCAACCTCAACCTTGATTTTAACTGTGCAAGCATTGATTTCCTCAGACTCGTCAAGATTCGGAAGTTTGCCCTCTGCACGAAGGAACTTTGCAGCAAGAGTAGCAATATCCATCAGAGTTCTGGGTTTCTCGGTTCTGCCCATAGCCTCACGGGTATTCATATATCTGTTGTATGCACCCTCAAGGAGTTCATCACAGAAGGTTACGTTGTCAATGTTTGTAAGGAATGTGGTGTGACGGCAGTGGTCAGACCAGTATGTATCAATCATTCTGATTTCAGTGATTGTGGGGTCTCTGTCCTCAGAGATAAAGTAATTCTGGCAGAAGGCAATGTCGTCTGCGTCCATAGCAAGGCCGTAGTTCTCTACAAAATCCGCAAGACCTGCTTTGTCAAGTTTGCAGAAGCCTGTGAGAGTCTCAACACCTTCGGGAATATCACACTCAAAAGCCAGTGAATCGTAGGTCTCAAGCTGAGCTTCACGGCTTTCAACAGGGTTGATGATGAAGTTCTTGATAACCGCAAGTTCTTCCTCTGTTACATCGCCATACAGCATGAAAACCTTTGCTGTACGTACGGTGGGACGCTCGCACTGAGAGATAAGCTGGATACACTGTGCAGCAGAGTCTGCTCTCTGGTCAAACTGACCGGGGAGATACTCGGTTGCAAATACGATGCAATCAGATGTATCGGGAAGCTCATCGCTGATGTTATCAAGCTGAGGCTCAGAGAATACTGTGGTCTTTGCATAGTCAAAGAGATCCTTGTCAATATTCTCCACGTCGTATCTGTTGATAACTCTCAGGTCTGTGAGACTCTTTATCATCAGCAGATTGTTAATTTCGTTTCTGAGTGACTGTGCCTCAGCAGTGAGTCCCTCTTTCTTTTCAACATATAATCTGTATACCATTTTAGTTTTCCTCCAGAACCTTCAATGCTTTCTGACCGATATCTGAGCGGCAGTAAGCGTTTTCAAAGTGAACTTTCTTAACCTCACGGTAAGCCTTCTCAACTGCAAGAGAAAGGTTTTCTGCAGTGCAGACAACACCAAGAACTCTGCCGCCTGCAGTAAAGAGTCTGCCGTCCTCAGCCTTTGCACCTGCTACAAAAATCTCTGCCTCTAAATCCATATCGTAAGTGATCTCAAAACCTGTCTGATACTTTTTGGGGTATCCCTCGGAAGCAAGCACAACACAGCAGGCAGACTCGTCCTTGAACTCTACATTGATATCTGCAAGTGTGCCATTCTCAACAGCCTGCATAATCTCAAAGAGGTCGGTTTTGAGCAGAGGAAGCACAACCTGGGTTTCGGGGTCACCGAAGCGGCAGTTGTACTCGATAACCTTGGGGCCGTTTTCGGTAATCATAAGACCGAAGTAAAGACAACCCTTGAAAGTTCTGCCCATTTTATTCATAGCCTCAATAGTGGGAAGGAAGATTTCCTTCATACACTGCTGAGCAATTTCTTCTGTGTAGTAGGGGTTGGGAGCAATTGTGCCCATACCGCCTGTGTTAAGACCTGTATCATTATTGCCGATACGCTTGTGGTCCATAGATGAAACCATGGGAACAACCACGTTGCCGTCTGTGAAGGAAAGCACGGAAACCTCGGGACCTGTGAGGAATTCCTCAATAACAATGTTACTGCCTGAGTCACCGAAAACCTTGTCCTCCATCATCTCTCTGACTGCCTGCTTTGCTTCATCACGGGTCATTGCAATTACAACGCCCTTGCCCAGAGCTAGACCGTCAGCCTTGATAACAACGGGGATAGCACAGGTTTCAAGATACTCCAGCGCCTTGTCCATATTGTCGAAGGTTTCATACTGGGCAGTAGGAATACCTGCCTCTTTCATCATATTTTTGGAGAAGATTTTGCTTCCCTCAATGATTGCAGCCTTACTCTCAGGACCAAAGCAGGGGATTCCCTCAGCGTGCAGTGCATCAACAGCACCCAGCACCAGCGGGTCATCGGGAGCAACCACAGCAAATTCAATATTGTTTTCCTTTGAGAATTTAACGATGCCCTCAATATCCTTTGCACCAATGTTCACACAGGTTGCATCCTGTGCAATGGCACCGTTGCCGGGAAGAGCGAAAATCTCTGTAACCTTGGGACTGCTCTTAAGTTTTTTTATGATGGCGTGCTCTCTTCCGCCGCCGCCGACTACCATTATCCTCACGGTTTTCACCTCATATAAATCTATAATTAATGATGGAACAATCTCATTCCTGTGAATGCCATTGCAATGCCGTATTTGTCGCAGGTATCAATAACAATCTGGTCACGGATTGAGCCGCCGGGCTCTGCAATGTAAGAAACACCTGAACGCTTTGCACGGTCGATGTTATCACCGAAGGGGAAGAATGCGTCTGAGCCCAGAGCAACACCTGTGATGGAATCAAGGTATGCTCTCTTCTCTGCCTTTGTCAGCTCCTCGGGTTTTACTGTGAAGAACTGCTGCCAGTTGCCTTCTGCCAGTACATCGTCGCTGTCGTCAGAAATGTAAACATCGATTGCGTTGTCTCTTTCAGGTCTGCCAAGCTCAGGCTTGAAGGGAAGGTTCAGAACCTTCTCGTGCTGTCTAAGATGCCAGATATCTGCCTTGTTACCTGCAAGACGTGTGCAGTGGATTCTGGACTGCTGACCTGCACCAACACCGATTGCCTGACCGTCCTTTGCGTAGCATACGGAGTTGGACTGTGTATACTTCAGAGTGATAAGTGCGATGATAAGATCGCGTCTTGCACTCTCGGGAATTTCTTTATTCTGAGTTACAACATTCTCAAGGAGAGCGTTGTTGATTTCAAAGTTGTTTCTGCCCTGCTCAAAGGTGATACCGTAAACCATTTTGGTCTCGATCTCCTGGGGAACGTAGTCAGGGTCAATCTTTACGATGTTGTAGTTGCCCTTACGCTTGCTCTTTAACACCTCAAGTGCCTCGTCTGTATAACCGGGAGCAATAACACCGTCGGAAACTTCACGCTTGATAAGTTCTGCTGTCTTAAGGTCGCACACATCTGAAAGTGCAATCCAGTCACCGAAAGAAGACATTCTGTCGGTACCTCTTGCTCTTGCATAAGCACAAGCAAGGGGAGAATCGTCAAGGCCCTCAATATCATCTACAAAGCAAGCCTTCTTGAGTTTGTCGGAAAGCGGAATACCAACTGCCGCAGAGGTAGGGCTCACGTGCTTAAAAGAAGTTACTGCAGGAAGTCCAAGAGCCTCTTTAAGCTCCTTTACAAGCTGCCAGCTATTGAATGCATCAAGAAAGTTGATAAATCCGGGGCGGCCGCAAAGTATCTCGATAGGAAGCTCGCTTCCGTCATGCATGAAAATCTTTGCAGGCTTTTGATTGGGGTTACAACCG
>JAZQHL010000036.1:0-13349 GCA_045540595.1 Ruminococcus sp. | reverse complement strand
GGCTCACAGAACGACATGGCTACGATCCGACTTATGACAGATATTCTGGAGGAGCTGGACCCCTCTGCAAATTATGCGGGCACTGAGCTTGAGGGTCTTGACGCCTTTTCACGTCAGCTCAAGCGTTTTGATATCAGAGTGAATGGTGCAAAGTCTGACAACGTGGAGAAGTTCTTCTCTACTACCGATTCAGCGGCACTTTTCCCCGAATATGTAAGCCGTGCAGTAAGACAGGGTATGGAGCAGGCTGACGTGCTCTCAGACATTATTGCGGCAAAGACCGTAATAAGCGGTATGGACTACAGAAGCATCACTTCTACTCCTGCAGATGACGAGAAGTCTCTGGTGAGAGTTTCTGAGGGTGCATATATTCCTCAGACTAAGGTTTCTACTTCTGAAAACCTTGTGAAACTTCACAAACGCGGCAGAATGCTGGTGTCTTCTTACGAGGCACTGCGTTTTCAGCGTCTTGACCTGTTCACAGTGACACTCAAGCAGATTGGTGCTTACATTGCCCGCGCACAGCTCAAGGACGCAATTGATGTTATCCTGAACGGTGACGGCAATGAAAATCCCTGCAAGGGTATTACTGCAGTGAACACAGGGGACCTTTCCTATGCTGACCTTGTATCTATGTGGGCTGAGCTTTCTCCCTATGAGATGACAACAATCCTTGCACCTACTGATGCTATGTGCAAGATGCTTTCTATGAATGAACTCAAGGACAGCACTGCTTCCCAGAATTTCCATGGCACAGGCAAGATGGTGACACCTCTGGGTGCAAAACTTATTCATTCCACAGCAGTGCCTCAGGGTGTGATTATCGGTATTGACAAGAACTGTGCCCTTGAGATGGTACAGGCAGGGGAGATCATCACCGACTACGACAAGCTCATTGACAGACAGCTTGAGCGTGCAACCATCAGCTGTATCTCAGGTTTTGCAAAAATCTTCACAGATGCAGGTGTAAAACTCACTTACTGATAAGGAGGAACAGGCTTGAGACTGAACGAAGTTATAAACAGGTTTTCTCTTGTGTCGGGTCTTGAGCCCCGTGAGGTTTCAAAGTGGACGCCTGTTTGCATTGATGCGATGAACGAACTGAAGCAAAGGCTCAGAAAGGGTGTGCCTTCCTGCGAGGAAGATGTGCTGAGACTATCATCCTGTGCAGGGGTGCTGGCTTACTACCGCTACTGTCTGTATATGTCGGGCTCACAGGCTAAGTCCTTTACTGCAGGCTCTGTCAGTGTGACTATGACAGAGTTTGACACGGAAAAGGCAAAGAAGCTCTGGGAGTTTGAAAGAAAGTCTGTGGAAGATTTGCTGGAATCTGAGGAGGGCTTCTTCTTCAGGAGGGTGAGAGCATGAGTGTTTACAGATGTATTGATACAATGCTCAGACGCTACGGCGCAGATGTTACGGTGAAGGATAAGTTCGGCACCTTTGAGGGCAAGGCGATTATTCAGCCTTTGCTTTATAAAAACAAAATGTATCTGGGGGGAGAGTACCTGCCTGCAGGCTATTACGATGCAGGACACTACCTGATGATAGCCCCTTGTGACAGGTTTATCCGCGACTACAGAAGCACACGCATTACTCAGGGAGATGTAACCTACACAATAAAACGCAGTGAAAGAGTCAGCGCAGACAATACGGATTTGTACATCTGGGCTGTGCTGACACCCTGCACTGCCCCCATGGAGGACGATTATGCTGAAACCTGAGAATATGCTTGATATGTTTGTTAAAAGACTCAAGGCTTGTGAAGAATTCAGGGGCGTGCGGTTTGTGCACGCCCGCAAACCCTCAGAGCCTGAAAAGCCTGTGGAGAGTTTCTTTGTTGCCTGCTCGGTGGGTGCAGTGCACAAGGAAAAGGACATTCCGGGTAACAGGAGGTTTGAAGCAGTTCTTGAGTTTCATATTTACGCACCCTACAACTGCGGTGCAAGGAAGCTTTCGGCACTTGCGGTGGCTCTTATGGAGAGAGTTGACCAAGGGGATACTGATTGCAGTGTTTCAGATATCAGAATCGGCGACCCTGTGTACGATAAGAATATCTGCACTCTTTGTCAGAAGGTACAGGTGCAGATTCTGTGGGAGATTGTACCCTCGGAACCTGAAAAACTGCCTGAGAGTTTAACGGTGCCTGTTGTGGTGAATGGTGTGAATGTTTCGGTTATTTCTGCAACAAGTCAGGTGCAGGAGGAAGTTTATGTGCTCAGGGAGCTTTTGTGGGGAGAAACCGACAGGTACATATCCAAGGGGCTTCGGTACAAGGTGAACATTACTGTGGAAACTGCAAAGGACCCTTTTGAGAATATGGGGATTTTTGACATAACTCTTGAATGTGGAAACAGTGCACACACCTTTGTGAACTCCAGGGTGACAAGTATCACCGAGCGGAAAAATTCACAGAATGTGCCTGTGAGGGAGTATGAGTTTTTCACAAGAAAACTTATCAGAGAGGAGAGCGGTGCAGAAGATGAATGAAACGTATTATGAAGAACTGTCACAGCAGGATTACGCAGAGCAGCTCAGCCTTGCTTTTGAGAGGGATTCAAGAAGATACAGCGGCTTTATCTCTGAAGATGAGGAGGAAGTTCAGTGATAATCTCAGAAATGCGGTTTGACGGTTTTCAGTGGAAGTATAATCCCCTGACGGTGACTGTTACTCACAAGCGGAGAACTTCTCAGCAGAATGTGCGGGGAGGAAGTTTTTTAAGAAAAGGTGGCCGTGACCTCAGAGTGATAAAGGGTAAGGGTGAACTTGCAGGGGCTGATTGCTCAGCGCAGTTTAAGAAACTGTGCGACCTTTTTGAAAAGGATAAGAAAGGTCTGCTTACTCTGCCTATTATGAAGCCTTTTTATGCCTGTTTTACGGATTTGTCCCTTACAGGTGAAGCGACCCCTGAACTTATCACCTACACTTTTGAATTTGTTGAGGCGGAAAGTGCAGGCTTCAATGAATCGAATAGAGAATATGTCTGTGCAAAAAAGGAAGAAACACTCTTTGATATTGCTTACAGGGAAGGGGTTTCTGTGGAGAGACTTGTGGAGCTGAACCCTCAGATAAAACGTCCTGATGAATTGCAGGAGGGTGAGGAGGTGAGGCTGTGCTGACCTTTGAAGCTGTGAACACAAAGGGGGAGAGGCTCAGCCTCGGCTCCCCTGAATCTGCACTTCTGTGCAGAGATGTAGGCACTCCTGCAGACAGCCTTACACTGGTGCTTTCCTGTGGTGTGAGTGATGAGTTGTGTCGGGTTTATGTGATGAATGAGGAAAAGGAAATCTTCAGCGGAGTTGTAGATGAGCAGATTATCACCTCGGAAGAAGATGTGAAAACAAAACTTGTTTGCAGAAGTCTGGCGGCTTTGCTTGTTGACAACGAGGCTTACCCCTGCACCTTCAATGATTTGTCCGCTTCTCTTTTGTTCAGCAGATATATAAAACCTCTGGGCTTTTCACGCTACACAGGTGAGGACAGGGTGCTCAGAGGTGAATTCAGGGTATCAAAGGGTGAGTCCTGCTGGCAGGTGCTTGAAAGATTCTGCAGGAGGGTTTACGGAAGTTTCCCTGTTGTAAGGGGAGATGAAGTGATTATGCAGGAAACAGACGACAAAGAAGAACTTGTTTTTTCAGACAGAGGTGAAGGGTTTTCTTATGTTTCACTTGAGCATAACCGTCTCAGATGCAAACTGATATCAAAAGTCAGGGTGAAAACGGCTCAGGGCGGAGAGTACACCTCTTTTGTGACAGACAAGGAAGCCCTTGAGAAGGGTGTGCTGAGAGAGCGGTTTGTGAACGCCTCTGACCTTTCGGGAAAAAGCCTTTCTGATGCAGACAGGCTCATAGCCTCTGCAAGGCTTAAATCTGAGAAGCTGACTCTTCTGATTTCTTTGTGTATGACTCAGGTGCTGGGAAAAAGAGTGAGGGTTTCTGACACTGCATCGGGTGAGCACAAGGGCTTTTATGTGACAGGTATCAGGTATAGTCTGAGGGATCTCAGTGAAACTACAAGGCTTCAGCTTCAGAGAAAGGAGAACTGATATGTGGCTTACATCCTTTATGGCAAAGAATATCAGAAGCAATAACTCTGTTTCTGCAGGCAGTATTACAGCATCAAAGGAAGGCAGGGTAGAGGTTGACTGCGATGCACGTCATCTGAATCTGCCTGTGGTGTCCCCTTACGGTGTGGTGTATGTGCCTCCTGTGGGAGCACAGGCTGTGATGGTGACCACCTCTATGGGGGACGCCTGTGCAGGGGTTGTGAATCAGAAGGCACAGGGGCTTGAGCCGGGTGAGGTTATGCTCTGCTCTTCGGGCGGGGCTTCCATAGTGCTTAAAAACGACGGTACTGTGCTTATTAACGGAAAGGAATTCGGAGGTGCTTAATGGACGTTAAAATTGAAAATGGAGATATGCTGCTTGACAGCACAGGAAATCCTGTGGAGATTTCAGACTCTGAGGAAGTGCTGCAGCAGGTTATTATGTGCATCACCGCAGAAAAAGGCGGTTTTATATACAACAAGGATATGGGTGTGCCTCCTGTGACGGATGTGTCCGGTGAGCGTGAGTGCAAACGGCTTGAGGCGCTTCTGCGTGAAGCGGCAGCAAAGGTTGAGGGTGCGCAGCTTTATCTTGACAGTGCAATGCCTCTTGTTGACGGAAAAATACTTGTGAGCCTTACGGTGACTTACAAGGAAGAGATTATGCCTTTGGAGGTGATTATCTGATGATGACCTTTGAAGAAATACTTGAGAGAATGAAAAGCAAGTATACTGAACTTTCAGGCAATGTGCCTTCGGAGAATTCTGATGTTTCTGTGAGAATGACTGTGCTTGCAGGTGAGATTTACTCCTCGCTTGTGAATATGGAGTGGCTTAAGCGTCAGATGTTTGCCTCTTCTGCACAGGGAGAGTATCTGGATTTTCATGCACAGGCAAGAGGACTTGAAAGACGTAAGGCATCCTGTGCTGCAGGCAGTGTGATATTCTCGGTTTCTGAGGCTGCTGTTTCTCAGATAAACATCCCCAAGGGCACTGTGGTTGCCACAAGCACAGGTACTCCTCTGCGCTTTGAAACAACGCAGGAGGTGTTTATCCCTGCAGGTGCAACCTCTGTGCACGCACAGATAAGGTCCCTGGAAACAGGCAGAAAAAACAATGTTGCTGCAGGCAAAATCACAGTTATGGTAACGCCGCCTGCATCGGTGGAGGCGGTCACAAATCCCGACCCTTGTGTTTCGGGTACTGATACGGAGAGTGACGACAGCCTGAGAGCAAGGATTATTGAAAGCTACAAGTTTGCCTCCAACGGTACAAACTGTGCTTATTACAAAACCGTCAGCACTCAGATTGAGGGTGTGGCAAGTGCAGGGGTTGTGCCTCGCGGCAGAGGTGCAGGCACCGTTGATGTGTATGTTTCGGGTGAAGGCTCAGAGGTGTCTGATGAGGTGCTGGAAAAGGTGCAGAAGGTGCTTTCTGAAAAGCGTGAGGTGAATGTTGATGTGAAGGCTTTCAGGGCTGAGCCTGAGAGCGTGGGACTGTATATTTACCTTGATGTGGCAGACGGCTATGAGTTTGAGGAAGTGAAGGCAAGGTGTCTGCAGGCGGTGGAGGATTATATCTGCAGCCGCGGTGTGGGAGGCTCTGTGTATCTCAATCATATTTCCGAGGTGATTTATCATCTGGAGGGTGTCAGGGATTTCTACCTGCCTGCAACCTCAAATCACAACATAAAATGTGCCGAGGACAGATATCTGGTGCCGGGTAAGATTATAATTGCAGAGGGGCTGTTTTGATGAGTGTGCTGGATTCACTTAAAAAGCGGCTGAAGCCCCTGCATATTTATAACATCACCGAAGGCAGTAATATTCAGAATGAACTTGAGTGCTATGCTGTGGGGCTTGAGTTGCTCAGACAGGAGTGCGACACCATGCTCAGAGAGTGCTTTTTTGCAACCTCTGAGACCTATGGTCTTGAAAATGCAGAGCGGCTCTGGGGTAATGTGAGGTCGGACCTGACTTTGGCTGAACGCAGACAGATGCTCATTACACGAAGTGCTTTCGGTTATGATGATTTTACTCTTCAGGGAATACAGAAACTTCTTTCTTTTCTTGGAGTTGAGGGAGTTATCTATGAATACCCCTCATCACAGAGAATTGTGGTGGACACAAAGAGTGCACAGCTTACTCAGGGAAAGAAGAACTGGATTTACTCACAGCTTTGTGCACTGCTTCCTGCACATCTGGATATTGATGTGCTGTGGGGAGATTTCTGCTTTGATGATATAGAGAGCAAGAATCTCACCTTTGACCAGATGGATTCAAGGAACTTCACCTGGGCAGAGATTGACGTATATGATGAATAAGGAGAGATAATATGCCATCTGAGAATAAAACAGAAAGACTGGGGCTTAACCTTTGGGAAGGCAACGACCGACCCCAGCGCAATGACTTCAATTCAGACAATGCTATAATTGAGCAGGTGGTGGGTGACCACACAGAAAACACAGAGGTTCACCTGAGCGCTGAAGAAAAAGCAAGAGTGCAGAGACCGTTGGTGACTGTGCCTTATCTTGGTGACGGCAGTGCTCAGCAGGTGGTCACACTGCCTGCTGAGGTTACAGCGGTGATTATTTACTGCGACAGTATGCCTTGTGCGGTGTATGATGCACAGGCAGGCTGCACAAAGAATTACTTTGGTGCTTCTATGTTCGGGGGAGGCTCTTCAACGGGAGTTTCTTTTATCCGCACTACCGTAACGGTTACTCAGGACACAGAGGCAAAAAACGGCTTTATGAACTGTCTTAATGAAAGTTCAAAATCCTACAGAGTAATCGGATTCAGATAAACTTTTGTCGGCTTAAATAATAAATTGGGGCTTTGTTCGCCGTCTTGTGTATTCAAGGCGGCGATTTTTGCGGTGTGAGGGAGTCTTATAAGCCCTCCTTGTGTAAAGGAAAATCCCCTGTGAGGGGAAACGTCTGCGAAGCAGACAAAAGGGTTGCCGCTTTCGCAGAAAGGGTGGTTTTGCCATAGGCAAAGTCGGGAGGATTGTTGAACGTTTATCTTAAATGAATACATCGGCCTGGATTTGTGTTTTACAATCCCTCACCGCCTTCGGCGGAGCTCCCTTTACACAAGGGAGCCTTATACTCCCTCAGTCAGCCATAAGGCTGACAGCTCTTAACTGAGCCTGTCTCCCTCTGTCACTTCGTGACATCTCCCTCACACTGTGAGGGAGTCTTCCCTCGGAGAGGAATTGCTGTTCCTGCAAGTAAAAGGGGGACCGCCTCTGGCGGAGCCTCTCCTCAAGGAGAAGCCTGCCCATCGAGGGGCTTTTTTATTATCATTCCTGTTTTTTGCACAGAGAATGGCCGTCAATTGACGAGTTCAACAAAAGATTTCGTTTATTTTTGGTAGGTTTGATGTTTACAATTTTGTTGTAATATTTACGAATTGTGCTATAATTAATATGTATAAAATAGCAATATTATCTAAACTGGAAGTATAATGTTTGCTAAATTTATCAAGTTTTTCCTCTCGGAGCCGATTTTCACTGATAATACGGCTTTTTACATAAACCGCCACGGTTTACTGTGGCTATACATTATTATATATACAGGTAGATAATGCCGAGACTTTATCTGGCAGCCTGTGCAATGGGCGAAGTAGGGTGGTTTTCACTGTGCTTCGCAAGGAGCACACAGTACTTTGCGTATTGTATAGGTTGTCCGAAACCTCCGGTGGTCAGACGGCAGGCAAAGACTAATGGCATTTCACAAATAACAAAAACAAAACTTAAAATTTTTAAGGAGGAAAAATTCTAATGAGAATTTCTAAGATTTCTGCAAGACTTCTCTCTGTTGTACTTGCAGTTATGATGCTTTTCTCACTGGTTACAGTTGGCTTTACAGGCGCTTCTGCAGCTAAGATAGAAGTTGCCGAGACAGGCGCTAACGTATCCGCCGGCACAGTTATCTACTTTGATAACTCTGTATTCGGTTGGACAAATCCTGTCATCCAGCTTATGATCGGTCACGATACTTGGTCACAGGGTTACCAGATGACAAAGCTCACAGGCACAAATCTCTACTATGTAACAATGGACAAGTGGGATGGAGCTAAACATCTCGCTGTGTTTGGCGCAGACTCTGTTTGGGGCGGTGAGAATAGTACAATTTCAAACCGTAAGAACTGGGCTCCCAACTCCACAGCTGTTTACTCTCTGAACAGCAACATCAGCGGTACACATCTGTTGGTTCCCTCTACATCTTCACTGTCAAAGACAACTCTGTCTGCTTACTCTGCTCTGAATACAGCTCAGTCCGTTGTAGCAACAGTGAACGGTGTTGAGACTGCTGATGCAGCAACATTCGTTATCAATTCTTACAACCTTACAGGTAAGACTGCTTCCGCTACTTGCGAAGGCACAGCTTCTGTAAACGCTGCAAGAACTGCTACTGTTACTATGGCAGTTAATACTGTAAACAACGGCTATGAGTTTGCAGGTTGGTCCTTAGACGGCACAACAGTTGCTTCTGAGGATTATGCTTATGAGTATACTTGCACAGGCACAGCTAAGACAGTTTACGCTCTCTTCAACGAGGTTGAGGTTGATCCCGACGCTCCCGATGAGCCCGGTGTTGATGAACCCACAGTAGATTATTCCTACGAACTCGGCTATGAGGTTGAGAACGGTCTTTATGCATACGCTGCAACAGTTGCATCTCCTGACGAGCTCGGTGCAAACGCATGGCAGAGATGGCACGAGAATTCTGACGGCAGAAACTTCTATCTTCCCGGTAGTGCTTCTGACACAGAGGTTGTTATCCTTAACACATACTCCGCTAACGTAACAGTTAATGGCGTTGTAATTCCTGCAGGCGAGTACAGAGTTGTTCCCTATGAGAACGGCAAGCAGTACTCCACAATCGGTGCAGGCGGACAGAAGGTTACAATCTACAAGACTGACGCTGAAGGTACAATCTTCGTAAACTCTCAGGACGGTACCACAACTAAGAATGATGCAGGCGAGGAGGCAACTGTTGATGCTACATACGACCTGTATGCATTCCTTACAAGCGGTTCCAAGAATCAGGAAGCTGGCAACATCGCAGGTGCTGTAGCTTCTGAGGAAAACGGCGTTCAGGAAGATACAACTATCAAGAAGATGAAGGGCCGCGGCAACTCCACATGGGGTCTTGCTAAGAAGCCTTTCAACATCACTTATAAGGACAACATCCAGATCGACAACATGAAGGGTAAGAAGTGGTCACTCCTTGCAAACGCACAGGATTCTTCACTTCTCAGAAACCGTCTTGTATACGACCTTGCTAACGAAGTTGGCATGAAGTATGCTTGCGACTCCCGTTTCGTTGATATGTTCGTTAACGGTTATTACCAGGGTTCCTACCAGCTCACTCAGAAGATTGAGATGGGTAAGAATACTGTAATGCCCGACCTTGAAGAGCCTGAGGTTGAAGATGTAAAAGAAGAAGACGGCACAGTTACTCCTTATCCCAAGGAGAACTTTGACTTCATTCTCGAGCTTGACACAGCAACAAACGCTGCAAACGCAGGCGACCTGACCTTCACAACTGACCTCGGTCAGGTTATGACTCACAAGGTTCCTGATGAGCCCGCTGCTGAGCAGGTTACTTTCATGAAGGAAAAGTACCAGGCAGTAGAGGACGCTCTCTACGAGGACGACCTTGCAACTCTCGCAACTCTCGTTGACATCAACGACTTTGCAAGAGCATACCTTGTAAACGAGGTTGCTAAGAACCTCGACGCAGGTGTTACAAGTTGCTACTTCGTATACAACTCTGCAGACGACATCTTCTATATGTCACCTGTTTGGGACTACGATAACGCACTTGGTAACTCTCACAGCATTGCTGAGAGACACGACGCTGATGGCAAGATGCTCGACCTCTCCAGACCTGACGGCTGGTATGCAAAAGAGCTCATGCACTTTGACTCCGACTTCAAGGGCGGCAGAAGCGTATTCTCTGAGGCTTGCTACATGACTTCCAAGACTGCTGACGGCAAGACATTTATGGACATCGTTAAGGAAGTTTGGGATTCAAGCTTTGCAGGCGTTGCAGATGTTCTCACAGGCGATGCACAGTCTTCCAATGGCAGACTCCAGACTCTTGACGGTTACCTTGCTTCACTTGCACAGTCAGGTGAGTGGAACTATGCAAAGGGCTGGCAGCTTTCCAACAACACAAACAACTCCTGGATCGCAAACCACAACTCTCTCGTTATGTACTCCTATGATGCAGAGGCTAACACTCTCTCAACATCAAACAAGACATACGATCAGACTAAGTTTGAGGATCAGGCAGCATACGCAGCAGACTGGATGCTCTCCAGAATCAACTGGATGTCCGCTCAGTTTGCAGGTGCAGAATCTGTTGCTCCTGACGGTTACATCACAGTTTACTTCACAAACAACTGGGCATTTGAGACTCAGAACGCTTACTGGTGGGATACAGACAAGCCTGCTTGGCCCGGCGTTGCTATGACATTTGTTGAGACAAACAGCAATGGCGAGAATATCTACTCTGCAAACATTCCTGCAGACGCAACAGGTCTTATCTTCTCCGGTATCAGCGATACAGACCACACAACTCTCCGTCAGACAGTTGACATCAAAGAGGGTATTGTTGATGGCGCAGGCTGGTACTGTGTAGAGGAGATCGACGGTAAGATCAATGTTGGCACATACACCTACAAGCCCACAGTTGAGGAGACAACCACAACTTCTACTGAGGTTGCTACAACAACAGTTGCTGCATCAACAGACGAGACAGTTCCTGTTGCTACAACAACTCAGGCTACTGAGGTTGCTACAACAACTCAGAAGGCTGAAGTTGGCACAATCACAGTTTACTTCACAAACAACTGGGCATTCAAGACACAGAACATTCACTACTGGGGTAGCGATGTTGCTGACGATACACCTTGGCCCGGTATCCCCATGACATTCGTTGAGACTAACGACCTGGGTCAGAATGTTTACTCTGCAGAAATTCCCGCAGACGTTGACGGCTTTATGTTCACAGGTGAGCATGATCAGCAGGAAGGCGTTCTCAGAGAAACTCAGAACGTAACAGAACTCGTTGACAACAGAGGTTACTATTGTGACGTCGAAGAGGGCAGCAAGATTAAGCTCGCTACTTACGAGTACAAGCCCACAGTTGAGACAACAACATCTTCTGCAACAACAGATGAAACAGTTCCTGCTACAACAACTCAGACTACTGAGGTTGCTACAACAACTCAGAATACTGTAGTTGAAGAGTACATCACAATCTACTTCACAAATGCATGGAAATGGACAGACGTTACTGTACATTACTGGGGTAGTGGCTTTGCTGATGACACAGCATGGCCCGGCGCACCTATGACATACCTCAGAACAAACGGCTACGAACAGGACATTTACACAGCAACAATTCCTGCTGATGTAGAGGGTATTGTATTTGCAGGTAAGGATAACGGAGCCGAGGCACAGTCCGCTAATATCGTTCCTAAGGACGGTTACGGCTACTACATGGATTGGACAGAGGAAGAGGGCACCCATACTGATGAGTATCTCTATGAAGAGCCCACAGTTGAGACAACAACATCTTCTGCAACAACAGACGAGACAGTTCCCGCTACAACAACAAACGAGACAGTTCCCGCTACAACAACTCAGACAGGCGAGACAACAACTCGCACTGTATATGCTATCAACTCCACTAAGTGGGATACAGTAGCTGCTTACGCTTGGATTGCAGGCGGCGAGATGGCGTGGCCCGGTACAGTGATGACAAAGACAGAAGAGACCGTTAACGGTTTCGATGTTTACACAATCACATTCGATACCGCTTACACAAGTATCATCTTTAATAACAACGACAACGGTTCAAAGACTGATGACCTCACACTTGAGGACGGCAAGTATTATGACATCAAGGGCGGCGCTTGGTATGACAGCCTTGAGGATGTTCCTGCAGTTGATGCGCTTGCAACAGATGTATATCTGGTAGGTTCCTTCAACGAATGGAGCACAACTGCTAACGAGTTCAAGCTTGTAGAGGAAGGCTCTAAAACATCTGAGATTAAGCTTAATCTTGATGCAGGCACATACGAGTTCAAGGTTGTTCGCAATGGCGCTTGGACAGCACCTAAGACAACAACAACAATCACAGAGTCCGTAACAGGTCTCGTATTCAGTTCTTCAGGTGAGAAGAACGTAACTCTCGTTGCTAACGTTGCAGGTGAGTACACATTCACATGGAACGACTCCAACCTGGCAGTTACATATCCTGCAACAACTGAAGATCCCACAACACCTGACGAAGTTCCCACACCTGATGAAGTACCCGTTGATTACTACATCCGCGCTAATTTCAACCTTGAAGGCGTTGAGTGGAACGACGTAGTTCTCGAGGGTGAGGGCACAGTTGTAACTGCAACTGTAGAGCTTCCTGCAGGTAAGTACGAGTTCAAGATTACCGATATGACCAACTGGTACGGTAACGACGGCACATTCACAGACACATGTGAAGGCTGGACAATGAAGACTGAAGCAGGTAACTGCGTATTCACCGCAACAGGCGGTACTTACACATTCACATTCGATACACAGACCAAGAAGGTTTCTGTTGACGGTGATTACTATGGTGTTCGCTACGACGCAACTTGGGACGAGGCTGACATCTTCACAGTTGTAACAGATATGGAAGCAACTGAGATCAAGGAAGGCACAGACTTCACATTCACAGTTGAAGTTCCCGATGGCTATATCGTAGCAGGCGTTATCGCTAACATGGAGACAATCTATGCTGACGAGAACGGCGTTTACACAATCACAATGACAGAGGATGTTGAGATCATCGTTATCACTGCAGAGGAAGTTGTTGTTCCTGAGACAAAGAAGACATTCACAGTAATGTTCGTTGATGAGAATAACACAATCATCGCAGTTGCTAAGGTAGAAGAGGGTACAAACCTTCCCGCACCTGAGGCTCCTGAGAAGGCTGGTTATGAGTTCATTGGCTGGAGCCAGGCAACTGATAACGTAGTTAAGGACATGATCGTTGTAGCAAATTACAAGAAGATCGTTAAGCCCGTAGAGCCCGCAACAGAGGGTACACTGAGACTCGAAGTAGCAGGCGGCACAGGCTTCACAATCAAGTTTGGTGAAGGCGCAGCAAGACCTCAGGGTACATCCTATAGCAACTCCAAGGCACCTGTTGGTGTAGAAGTTACAGTAGTTGCAAACGCAGCTGATAACTTTGTAGGATGGGTAAACGCAAACGGACTTATCGTTTCCGAGAATGTAGAGTAC
>JAZQHL010000035.1:0-3012 GCA_045540595.1 Ruminococcus sp. | reverse complement strand
ACCTGTGCCCACAACAGGCAGAATATCCAGCACTGCAATAAGCGCTGCAAGAATTGCCGCATAGTCTACTCTGAGGATTGTGAGAGCTATGAACAGTTCGATGTATGTGATGAACATTATGATAATGTAGCCGCGGAGCATCTTGAGAATATTGGTAACAAAGAGTTGCTTGATGCTGACTACAATCTTTGCGTTCTTCTCACTAAGCTGACTGAGCACAAAGTTTACAATCTTGCGGTAATCCTTTGTGATGTAGCAGGAGGCAACAACTGAGAAAATGCAGGAGATAAGAAGTCCCGGTCCATCTGTGATAACCTTCTCTGCAACCAAAGTAACAAGACCTGTGACTCCGTTCACAACAGTGCCGATAATGTTTGCAGGGGCACTCTCAAGAGCACTGCCTGCACCTGAGGGAAGCATATTTGTGATGCCAGAAAACCAGGCAGACACACTGTTGAGGGTGTTTTTTATCTCTGGCAGCATACCTGTCAGCCATTTGGCAAAGCCGGGAGCTTCTTCGTACAAAGCCCAGCCCACAAGTCCCACAATGGCAAACAGGGCACACAGCACCGTAAGCACTAACAGACAAGACCAGAAGCCTCTGCCCACCTTGGTTTTTTCTGTCAGATAAGCCACAGGCTTCTGCAGAATGATTGCCACCAGCAGACCGATGATAAAGGGCAGCACCCACATTGCAAGGTACTCGATAACGAAGTACACTGCCGCAATAATCAATGCTATGAATACTACATCAATTATAAACTTTCTTTTATTTTCAATAGTCAAATTCATACCGCCTTTCCGATTTTACTTTTTGGTTTCTCTTATCCTTCCAAATAAAAGTTCCCTACATTTCAGTATATATAAAATCAAAGAAAATATCAAACCTTTTTTACCTGATATTTTCTGTTTTTTCAAATTATTTTTTATTATACACCAGAAAGCCACAGAAAGTGTGAATTCTATGTAAATTTCATTGACGAAAATCCAGTATTATATTATACTTATTATATATAAATCATCAAGGACGTGATTGACAATGAAAAAATTCATCAGTATTCTTACAGTATTTGTTATGCTAATGACCTGCTGTGTATTCTACACCGGCACTGTTTATGCTGCTGAGGGTGACTACATCTACAAAACCGTTGCAGGCGGAGTAGAGATTACAGGTTACACAGGCACAGGCGGAGACTTCACCATTCCTGCAACACTCAACGATTTGCCTGTTGTGGGTATTGGCGAAAAGGCTTTTTACCAGAATAAGGATTTAGGCAATGTAACTGTTGCTGAAGGCATTGAGTATATCGGCAAAAGAGCTTTTGCAGGCTCTTACATCAAGGGCATTACCATGGCTGACTCCGTCAATACTCTGAGTTCCTTTTCTTTTTCCGAATGTGTATATCTTTCTGAACTCAATCTTTCAAAGAACATAAAAACAATTCCCAACAGTTGCTTCTTCACCTGCACAAGACTTGAAAGTGTTGTAATTCCCGAGGGTGTTGAGATTATTGACAATATGGCTTTCCAGTCAAACAACCACCTAACCGAACTTACACTTCCCTCCACACTGAAGTCCATCGGTGAATACGCCTTTGCTTACACCGGTCTTATCGAAATATTGCTTCCCGAAGGCACAGAGGAAATCAAGGACTTTGCATTCTTCCAGTGTTTCAGCCTTGAGAAGGCTGTTATTCCCGGCACAGTAAAGACAATCGGTGCTTTTTCATTTGCAGACTGCACAGCACTTGCAGAGCTTACCCTTAACGAAGGCACAGAGGTAATCAAGGACAGCGCATTTGATACCTGCAGTGCTATGAAGTCAGTGAAGATTCCTGCATCTGTCACAAAAATCGGTGACTATGCTCTGGGCTACAACTGCAGCCCCTCCCTTGAGTACACCATGATTGAAAACTTCGTGATTGATTGTGCTGAGGGCACCAAAGGTGCAGAGTACGCTGCATCAAACGGCTTATCCTACACCTACTATGAAACTATTCCCTCCACATCAGAGCCTGCAACTTCTGAAACCACAGAGCCTGCTTCTTCCGCTCCTGCAACCTCAGAGCCTGCAACTTCTGACAACACCGAGGCTACAACAGCACCTGCAACCTCAGAAAGCACAGAGCCTTCATCTTCCACTCCTGCTACATCAGATGCTACAGAACCCGCAAGTTCTATTCCTGCCACATCAGATACTACAGAACCTGCAACATCAGAACCTGTAACAACAGATAACACTGAACCTGCAAGTTCAACTGTAGCAACATCAACTCCTGCTACATCAGCTCCTGCTACATCCGAGCCCTCAAAGAATTATCCCAAGGGTGATGCAAATATGGATGAAACCGTGAACATCAAGGACGCAACCGCCATTCAGAAGCACGTAGCCCTTCTTGAGATACTTTCTGACGAGGCAATCGTTCTCGCAAACTATGATGAAGATGCAGTAATCACAATCAAGGATGCTACTGCAATTCAGAAGTTCATCGCAGGAATCTTTGCATAATAAATCCATCGAAAAGCACTAATCCCATCGCATAACTGCGGTGGGATTTTCCTTTAGAATCTTAAAAACATTCGCTTACAAAAAGAGCCTGTCTGCAAAATTACAGACAGGCTCTGATTATTTATTAAGTTTTATTAGTCCTCAGCCTCTGCCTTTGCTGCCTCGATAACCTTCTGAGCAACGTTTGCAGGTGCATCCTCGTAACGTACAAAGTCAAAGGAGAATCTGCCTCTGCCCTGTGTTACCTGGCGGATATATGTACTGAAGTCGTGCATTTCTGCCATGGGAACCTCAGCCTCGATAGTCTGCTGATTATCCTCACCGGGGCTCATACCCAGAACTCTGCCTCGACGCTTGTTAACCTCACCCATAATGTCACCCATGTTAGCATCGGGAACTGTGCACTTGAGAGTGCCTACAGGCTCAAGGAGTGTGGGGTTGGCTATAGCCATACCGTTCTTGTATGCAACCTTGGCAGCCATCTTGAATGCCATTTCGTTGGA
>JAZQHL010000034.1:0-7281 GCA_045540595.1 Ruminococcus sp. | reverse complement strand
AGGCAAGAAGTTTGCATACTGGACAGTAGATGGAGTTGTAAGAAGTTACAGCAACACATTCAAGTTCTATCCCTCTGAGGCTTGCACAGCAGAGGCAGTGTTTATCGGTGTTAACGAAACTGTTGATTACCAGGTGCTTGTCAGTGTTGATACTATTGATACAGTTTCAGTAGAGGGCAAGAATGTATTCTACTACAGCTGGTATGTTCCTGTTGACGAAATGGGAGTAACCTTTGTAAAGGCAGGCGTTCTTGCAGTTAATAAGGACAACTACACAGGCGACAATCTGTATGCAGGTACAACAGATTCCAATGTTTACGACAGATCACCCTCAGGTACAAACCTTAAGCCCGTTAATTCCTATACATGGACAAAGGGTAGTGTAACTGATGGTCAGACATGGGTAGCAATGGCTTATGTACAGTACAGAACAGCAGACGGTGTTCTTCACACTGTTTACTCTGACCTTGTAGAGGCTACAAAATAATATCTGAAAACTCAGAAAATAAACTACATCCCTGCAGGAGATTACCTGCAGGGGTAGTTTTATGGGTAGATTTGTTTACAAACTCATTGCAAATTAATTCAGAATATGTTACTATAAATAAGTTGACTTCAATTGGTTTTAATTAAAACTATAATGTAAAGTAAGGAGGTTTCTGCCGTGATCAGCACATCATCAATTGAGCAGGCTGTGCAGAGAGGCCATTTTGTGATAAATCCCCATGGCGTCAGTATGTGGCCTATGATAAGGAACGGCAAGGATTCCATACTTATAGAGCCTGTTGAAGGCCGTCTGAAGAAATATGATATTCCCTTGTATAAAGATAATAGAGGCAGATATGTTATCCATCGTATTATTGAGGTAACAGATACTGGTTATGTGATTTGCGGAGATGGTCTGTTTGAGAAGGAATTTGACATTACAGACGCAAACATCATTGGAATAGTTGATGGATTTTACAGGAAAGAAAAGTTTATTTCCTGCTCCTCCAAAGGCTATATGCTCTATGTTAAAATATGGGTTGGCCTGATGTTTATGCGTAAACCCATTATTATTGTTGTGAGAAAATGCAGAAGAGCAAAACACCTTATTAAGGAATATTTTCTCAGAATAAAAAACGGCAAGGAACACTATAACAAAAAGTGATAATACTATAAACGAATATTTTATTTGTAAAGCCGACAGGGTAACCCCCTGTCGGCTTGCTTATTTTCTGAATTTCCGCCATAAATATTGTCGTTTTTTGCACTTGTTTTCACAAGTGAAAAGATAGGCTAAATAATGTGCATGAATGCGATAAAAAAAGACAACTCGAGTTAATTGTGAATACAGAAGATAAAAATACGCCATATTTTTAAGTGAAAAAAATAGGAATAAACTTGTTTTGTTTCCATTTTTTTGATAGACTTTATTCAGGTTAATGAAATCATACGAGGAGGAGTTAATATGATTCAGAAAAGAATTCTCAGCCTGATAATGGCTTTTTGTCTGATTCTGTCTGTTTTTGCAGTGCCTGCAGTTACAGCAGCAGAGACAGAAACCGTACAGACAGGTGCAAAAACAGACCTCACAGAAACAAGTGCAAACTACGGTCTGGCAAAAAATATACAGGACGGTAACATTCTGCACTGCTTTAACTGGAAGTACAACGAGATTAAAGCAGAACTCAGCAATATTGCCAAAGCAGGATTCACTTCTGTTCAGACTTCTCCTGCACAGCCTGCAGGCGGCGGTCAGTGGTACTGGCTGTATCAGCCCTACGGCTTCTATGTAGGCACCAACTCTCTTGGCTCAAAAGCAGACCTTCAGGCACTTTGTCAGGAAGCTGACAAGTACGGCATCAAGGTTGTTGTTGACGTTGTTGCAAACCACCTCAACGGTGATACAGGCAGAGTACAGTCAGACTTACAGGACGGTCAGTACTGGCACACCTACGGTTCAGTATCAAACTGGGCAGACCGTTATCAGGTTGTTAACGGTGAGATTGGTATGCGTGACCTTAATTCTGAGCATTCCTATGTACAGAAGGTTGTAGCAAACTATATCAACGAGCTTAAGAACATCGGTGTTGACGGTATCCGTTGGGACGCAGCAAAGCACATTGCCCTTCCTTCAGAAGGCTGTAACTTCTGGCCTGCAGTTACAAGTCAGGGACTTTATCACTACGGTGAGATTCTTGTTGGTCCTGATGACAGAGGCTCAGGTAACGAAGGTCTGATGGTTGAATACACCAAGTATATGACTGTTACAGACAGCTCCTACGGTATGACTCTGAGAAACTCCTTTGCAGGTAACTCTGTTCCCAACTCCAACGGTAACTGGAGCAACAGAGGCGTTGCTGCCAATAAACTCATCTATTGGGGTGAAAGCCACGATACCTGGTCAAACGGTCAGGATTGGGGTTACTCCAACGGTATGAGTCAGAATGTAATTGACAGAGCTTACGCTGTTGCAGCTTCCCGCAATGGCACAAATGCTCTTTATTTCTCCCGTCCCGGCTCTGCTAACAAAGACGGTATTCACTCAGGACAGAAGGGCAGCACAGCTTTCAAAAATGCTGAAATTGCTGCTGTTAACCAGCTTAAGAACGCTTGCGTAGGTGAGAAGGATTATTACACCACAGGCAACAACTGTGCAGTTGTATGCCGTGAAAGCGGTGCAGTTATCGTTGCAGGCTCTGGCGGCGGCTTCCGTGTTGATGTTCCCAATGGCGGTGGTACAACCAAGCCCGGCACATACAAAGACCTTGTTTCAGGCTCCACCTGGACAGTAACTTCCTCTACAATTTCAGGTCAGATCGGCTCTTCAGGTATTGCAGTTTTACTCAATGCAAAGCCTGCAGGCCCCTCGGTTTCTGTTACTCCCGGCTCACAGAGCTATAAGACAGATTCTCTGACTCTTACTCTTAACTTCTCTGATGCAACAAGCGGTCAGTACTCCATTGACGGCGGCGCTTACAAGTCCTTCACAAACGGACAGACAATCACAATCGGTGCAGGTCTTGCTTACGGCACAAAGACAACCGTTTCCGTAAAGGCTTCCAACGGCTCTTCAACTTCTCAGGTTGAAACCTACACATACACAAAGGCAGATCCCACAGCAACAGGTATTTTCTTTGACAACAGTCAGAAAAACTGGAACGAGGTTTACTGCTACATCTACAAAGACGGCAACAATGCCCTCTCTCAGTGGCCCGGCACAAAAATGACAAAGGAAAGCGGTAACGTATGGTCATATGAGCCTCCTGCAGGTTATGACAACTGCTTTGTTCTCTTTACAGATAACAATGGAAATCAGGTTCCCGGTGCAAACGAGTCAGGTCTTGAGTACAACGGCTCACCCAAGATTTACAAGAATGATTCCTGGGAAGACTATGCACCTGTTAAGCCTGCTCCCAAGCCCACAGTGCCCGCAACAACCACTGCAAAGACAGAGCCTACTGAGGCAGAGACCCTTCCTCCCGTTCCTACAGTAAAGCCCGGTCCTGTAAGCAGTTTTGTTCTGGGTGATGTAGATGATAATGATATTGTAAACATCAAGGATGCAACTCTCGTACAGAAGTTTGTTGCAGGACTTATTATTTTCAATAATACAGAAAAGAACGCAGGCGACGTTGACAGAGACGGCGCAGTGAACATCAAGGATGCAACACTTCTTCAGAAGTATGTTGCAGAGATGCTTTCAGGTACACTTATAGGTACAGTTATTTATGAGGGTGGCGACTATATCGATCCCGATCCTGTTCCTGATCCCACAGAGGCAACTGAGCCTGATGTAGACACCGGCAACACAATCGACCTTACTGCTCTTGGCGGTAAGATTGTAGCAATTAAGAATAACGGCTTCTCCACTCCTTTTGCTTATGGTTGGAAGTCCTCAGGTGAGACAGTTATGAGCTGGCCGGGTGAAGCAATGAAGAAGCTGAACTCTGATTACTTCTATGCTGTTCTTCCTGAAGGCTGTGATATGATTATCTTCTCCAATAGCGGCGGTAACCAGACAGGTGATATGAGCATTCCCGGTGACTATGCAATCTACAATTGCTCAGGCAACCAGTGGGAGGGCACACTCTCCGATGTGGCTGATGTAAGAAGATTCCCCACAGACAGCACAGGTAACAATAGCAACAATAATAACAACAATAACAATAATAACCTCGATGAGAGTTACATATACTTCAAGGATAACTCTAACTGGGGTAATGTATACTGCCATTCCTGGGGTGCTGACGGTGCAGGCACAAACTGGCCTGGAACTCAGATGGAATCAGTAGGCAACGGTGTGTACCGCATCAAGCTTCCCGGCGGTCACACAGGGGTAGTTTTCAATAACGGCTCAGGTACACAGACAAGTGATATCACACCTCAGCCCGGCAAGATTTTCAACAGCCAGACCAACAACTGGGAAAACTACTGATTTAAATTTACATATAATTTCTTCCGTAAACAGGCTGACTTCTTTGTGAGGTCAGCCTGTTTTATGTACTGTATTATTGATTTAATGAAAACAGAGGGATATAATATCAATGAAATAAATCAGAAGAGATGATAAAATGTTTGAACTCATAAATCTTGCAGGTAACACATATTGCTACACAATGCCTACAAATGTGGGCTTTTATGTAACCGAAAACAAGGACGCTTATATTATAGATACAGGTGTGAACGAAAAATCTGCAAAAAGAATACTTGCTGTTGCAGAGGAAAATGGCTGGAATATTAAGGCGATTATCCTGACTCACGCTCACACAGACCACGCAGGAGGTTGCAAGTACCTTGTGGAGACTACAGGGGTTACAGCCTATGCAACTGAAGCAGAGAGGATATTTGTTGAAAAGCCCGACCTGGAGCCTGCGGTGGTTTATGGAGCCTTTCCCTGCAGGGATTTCAGAGGAAAGTTTATGAACACCCCTGCCTGCAAGGTAAGTGATATAGAAACCCTGACACTTCCCGAAGGTATGGAGATTTTTCATCTGCCGGGGCATTTTGCAGATATGATAGGGGTGAAAACTCCTGACGATGTGTACTTTGTGGCAGATGGGGTAATCAGTGACAAGACCCTTGAGGTTTGTCCTATGAGTTATATTTTTGATATTGAAAGTCAGTTTGAAACTCTGGAGGATATAAAGAAATATAAAGGAAAACTGTGCGTACCTTCTCACGCCGAGCCTACAAGGGATATTGCCTCCCTTGCACAGTTTAATTCGGACTGCCTCCATAAGGTGAACGAGGTGCTCCTTGGTATGCTTGAGAAACCGCGGACTCTTGAAGAGCTGAGTGCTGGGTTTATGACTATGTGGAATCTGCCCGAGACTTATCTGCAGTTTGTAATGACCTGTGCAGGGGTCAGGGGACACCTGACATATCTCAGGCATAAATGTGCTGTGGACTACGAAATTTCACAGGGCAGAATGTACTGGAAAAAAGCATAAAACTATAGATTGGAAAAGACTGGACAACAGCATAACCTTGTGCTATAATAATCAGGCTTTCCAAAAATGTGGGTGTAGCTCAGCTGGTCAGAGTACTTGCTTGACATGCAAGGGGTCGATGGTTCAAGTCCATTCATCCACACCAAAAAAGAAGTAACTTTTGTCTACCAAAAGTTACTTCTTTTTTTATCCAAGCCGCAGGCTTGGTATATCATCACCGCGGTGCATATCATCAGCACCTTTGGGGCTGCATCTCATCACGCGTCATCGTGCATCTTCCTGAAACAAATGATGTTTCCTTCGGAAATGATATCGCCGTTAGGCGAATGAAACCAGCCAAGAAACGAGGCTTTTCTTTTATATCGGGTTATACTTTTTCCCACAGCATTTTGCCATTTTCAAAGGAATACTGCACCGCCCCCTTGTGGCGAAGATATGTCAGGTGAGCGCGGACTCCCGAATTTGTCATCACATGATAGACAAAGCCCTCCGGGATCTGCCACTTAAGGGCAAAAAGCTGTGCCAGCTCCTCGGCGGTTTTCGGAGTCTCCAAAAGCTCCAGAATATCCCTGTTCACCCTGTCAAGAGCCTCCTTGTTTTTCTGTGCAAGCTCTCCTATCTCCGCAGTGGGAGCACTGTGTGAGGGCACGCAGAGCTTGCCCTCAAGCTCCTTCAGCCTTTCAAGGGTTTTATAGTGGCTTTCCACATCTAAAATATAGCTCATAGGAGATTTCATAAGGGTTTCACTTGCTATTACTCCGTCGGCTACAAAATACACATCATCGGGAGTTCTGAAACCTATCATATCCGCAAAATGCCCTGGCAGGTGGAAAATCTCAAAGCCTTCGGGAAGGTCACATTCACTTATATCACAAACTGCACAGGCAGGAGTATTCATTACCTTTCCTCTGAAATCCCTGCAGGGAAAGGAGCCGTAGACCATAGCAGGCTCTAAATCGGGATACTCTACAAAAATCCGCTCCGCATCAGTTGCATAAGCCTTACACCCTGTAACCTCTGTTATATATTTACAGCCTCCTGCATGGTCGGTGTGAGCATGGGTAAGAAGCACCGCACGAACACTCCAGCCTTTTTCCTCTACGGCGGAAAGAATCTTCTGTGCAGAGCGGTCGTTCACTCCCGTATCTATAATATACACGCTGTCATCGGAATTCCTGTAAATTCCCACATTGGTGGGCATTGTATAGCAGTAGGTATTTCCCTTAAGGTTTATAAGTTCAAACATAACATCATCTCAAAATCAGGTTTTTGTTATTATATCCCTTTTTCCTCATAAAATCAACAGACCCTCGGATTATCTCCGAAGGTCTGATTTTTTTACATATTACGACCAACCCTGATTATAGGTGTATGTGCCCCCTGACTGAGGAATATTGAAATCCTGGGATTTCTGATTTCCGTTTGTAAAATAAAGCTTGTTGTACTGCTTGCTGATGCTTACGGAATATTTGTTATTACCGCAGGACTGCATTGTAATCTCATCTCTTTGGGAGGAGTTTGAGTCGCTCCAGCAGACAACCTTGGCACTTCCCCAACCGTTTGTATCTACAAAATAAACAGTTATATTCCCTGAGGTGTTGCCTCCTGAACTGCCTCCTGAACTGCCGCCGGAGCTGTATGCGCTCCACGAGCCCTGTGCATAGTTATACATCTGATTTGAAGTTTTAACAGAAAGGTCACCTGTCTGTCCGTTTCCGTTATCGGAGAAAATAATCATATCGTATTTATCATCAAGAACAATTTTGAAAATATCTCCCGATACATGGGACATTTTACCGCCCGACCAACTTCCGTTGCCTGCCTCACCTGTGGAGGAGGACCATAC
>JAZQHL010000033.1:0-20852 GCA_045540595.1 Ruminococcus sp. | reverse complement strand
TGTCTTCCTAAGACCGCTTGGCCTCCGACTTATAAAGGAGTTGATGTATCTGGGCAGGAATACCAGACCGTTGTCTGAGCGGAGGGGTTCGCAGTTTGCAAATTTATCGGTGTTTCTTCCGCTTACAAAGCCGAATGCCTCGAATACTGAGAAAGGAGCCTCTGTGGTCAGACAGTTTACATTCATCTTGCCTGTCTGCTTGATAATATGGTGAGAGTAGTTTTCTTTGTTGATTGTAACGGCAATTTTGTTGGGGGTGTTTGTTACCTGAGTAACGGTGTTTACAATGAGACCGTTGTCCTTTTTGCCGTCGTTAGTGGTTACAACATACAGACCGTAGCCGATGTTGAAGAGTGCAGACAAATCGTTTTTGTTTGCTGTGTCGGAGCTCTGTGCAAGGTATTCTCTGCAAAGCTCATCTGCAAGGGCTTCAAGCTGATTGCCGCTTTCTTCATTAAGAGCAGAGCGGATACTTACGGTAGTATCTGTGAAGGTCAGATTTTTGCTGCCTTCAAACATCTTTCTCATAACCTTTGCCGCCATAGGAGCCCAGCTGCCGTTTTCTATAAGAGCAACTGTTCTGTTCTGGTAGTTACGCTCTGTCAGGTGATTGATAAACTCCCTCATAAAGGGGAAAATCTCTGAGTTGTAGGTTGTGGTTGCAAGCACAAGCTTTGAATAACGGAATGCATCTTCAACCGCTTCTGCCATATCGCAACGGGCAAGGTCGTTCACTACAACCTTGGGGCAACCCTTGGCGCGGAGCTTCTCTGCCAGCAGATTCACAGCCTTCTTTGTGTTGCCGTATACAGAGGTGTAGGCAATCATAATGCCTTCTTCCTCGGGGGTGTAACTTGACCAGATATCATAAAGATTCAGGTAATATCCCAGATTCTCTGTGAGCACAGGGCCGTGGAGAGGAGCAATAATCTGAATATCGAGGGTTGCGGCTTTTTTCAGCAGATTCTGCACCTGAACGCCGTATTTGCCAACAATGCCGATGTAGTAACGTCTTGCCTCGCAAGCCCAGTCTTCTTCTACATCAAGAGCGCCGAATTTGCCGAAACCGTCTGCAGAGAAAAGCACCTTATCTGTGGAATCATAGGTAACAATAACCTCAGGCCAGTGCACCATGGGAGCAGTCACAAAGGTGAGGGTATGTGTGCCGAGAGAAAGTGTATCGCCCTCGCCCACAACAATACGCTTGTCCTCAAACTCTGTGCCGAAGAAGTTCTTCATCATCTGGAAAGCTTTCTGAGATGATACGATAACCGCATCGGGATAAGCCTTGATGAAGTTTATAATGTTTGCAGAGTGGTCGGGCTCCATGTGCTGAACAATAAGGTAGTCGGGTTTTCTGCCCTGAAGAGCACTCTGGATATTGTCAAGCCACTCGTGAGTAAAGCCTGCATCAACCGTATCCATAATGGCAATTTTCTCATCGATGATAGCATAGGAGTTGTAAGCCATACCGTTGGGGACAATGTACTGACCTTCAAACAGGTCCACCTTATGGTCGTTAACTCCGATGTATCTGATATCTTTGGTTATATTCATTGTTAACACCTCTTGAATATGTTTTCTTTTATTATATCACAAATATGAGAATTTCAATTGTTTTTGAAAAATTTTATTCCAGAATTTTTCCGTCGGTGGTAATTGTTACCACTTGCCAGGGAATGAACTTTCCGCTTGCCTGCAGTGCTCGTTTAACTGCATTTTCTAATCCTGAGCAGCAGGGAACTTCCATTCTCACTGTTTTAACACTTCTGATGTTGTTATTTGCTATAATCTGTGTGAGCTTTTCTGCATAGTCACCTTCGTCAAGTTTGGGACAGCCGATAAGTGTAATGTGGTTGCGGATAAAGTCCTGGTGGAAGTTGCCGTAGGCGTAAGCTGTACAGTCTGCGGCAATGAGCAGATTTGCGTTTTCAAAGTAGGGGGCGTTCACAGGAACAAGTTTAATCTGACAAGGCCACTGTGAAAGCTGACTCTGTACCGAGGTTGTCTTTAGGGGGGTTGTAGGCTCGCGTTTTATTGCTTTGCTTGCCTTCCCCGGACAGCCGCAGGGGAGTTTTGCACCCTGCTTTTTCATTTTAGCCTGACGGACAGCCTCCTCGTTGTAGGCAGGAGCTTCACGCTCTTCAAAAGAGATTGCGTCCATAGGGCAGGCAGGTAAGCAGTCGCCCAGACCGTCGCAGTAGTCCTCACGGGTAAGGACCGCTTTGCCGTTTATCATCTCGATTGCACCTTCGTGGCAGGCAGACGCACAAGCGCCGCAACCATTGCATTTTTCTTCATCTATCTTAATGATTTTTCTCAGCATTTTGTTTACCTCCTTGATTTTCTGGACTCAGTATATTATAATTGAGATGATAAATATGTTGAATATTCAACAAAAGGTGGTTCTATGGAAAAATATTTAGATGTACTGAGAAAATGCCCTCTTTTTATAGGGATTGCGGACGAGCATATTTTCAAGATGCTTACCTGTCTGGGGGCAAAGAGTGAGTCCTTTGATAAGAAATACACTATTATAGGTGAGGGAAATCCTGCAAAGTTTATCGGAATTCTGCTTTCGGGCTCTGCTCAGATAGAGCAGATTGACTATTACGGAAACAGGACCATTGTGGGCAGGGTGGAGCCTTCTCAGCTTTTTTCTGAGGCTTTTGCTTGTGCTGAGGTGGACGCAGTGCCTGTTTCGGTGATTGCAAACGAGCCTTGCGAGGTGTTTCTTATAGATTGCGCTCACATTCTGCACACCTGCCACAATAACTGTTCCTTTCATCAGCAGATGATTTTTAATCTGATGAAAAATCTGGCTGTGAAGAACATAGTGTTCCATCAGAAAATAGAGATTACCTCCAAACGAACTACAAGGGAAAAACTGATGGCGTATCTGATGTTCTGTGCAAAGGAAGTGGGCAGCAACAGTTTTGAGATACCCTACGACAGACAGGAGCTGGCAGATTTTCTTGAGGTTGACCGCAGCGGTCTTTCTGCAGAAATCAGCAAGCTGAGAAAAGAGGGAATCCTTACAAGCACCAAAAACCATTTTGAGCTATTATAAATACAAAAGCACCGCTTGACTCAAGCGGTGCTTTCTTTTGTGCTTATATTGTACGGGAATCAGCAGACGATGTCTGCAAGGTCAAAGGGAATGACTTTTTTCAGTTCGGTAAGGGTGGTTTCCACCTGATATCCTATTTTGCCTGCGCTGAAAAATATGGTTTCAAAGTTTTTTGCAGAAATATCTATGGTGGTTCTGAACTGTTTTTTCATTCCCACAGGGGAGCAACCCCCGTGAATGTAGCCTGTAAGAGGGAGAAGCTCCTTAGCCTTAATCATAGCAATGCTTTTTTCGCCCACTGTTTTTGCGCTTTTTTTCAGGTCAAGTTCACGGTGTACGGGTACAAGGAATACATAGTAGCTTTTTGATGCTCCCTGTGTCACCAGTGTTTTGAACACACGGTTCGGGTTTTCACCCAGCACCTGAGCCACCTCAACACCGCTTATGGCGTCTGTGTCTATATAGCTGTGGCTTGTATATACTGCCTTTTTCTGCTCAAGAATCCGCATTACATTTGTTTTGTCATTTTGCTTTGCCATATCATCATAACCTTTCAGAAGGATATTATATCCTTTTATAATATAAAAATCAACGGGATAAACAGAGTGTGGCTGAGCACAATATTTCTGTAAAAAATTCAGAAAGCGGGATTGTATGTGCACTGCGGTTTCTTTTTTATCGGGGGACTTATATTTTGGAAGAACGCTTGATTATGAGTTTCTGTATCCTTCTTCGGTAACAATTACACCGAGGAATTTCCCTTTTATGTTCAGGTTTGCAGGTCAGAGCAGGACACACTATGCAATGGTGGGTATGGCTTATGTATGCAATGGATATCCCTTGTATTATGACGGGGTGAACGAGCAGGGACTTTGCATGGCAGGGCTTAATTTTGTGGGTAATGCTGTATACGGAAAATTCAGGGAAAACTACCTGAATGTGGCACAGTTTGAGTTGATTCCCTTTGTGCTTTCAAAGTGCGGCAGTGTGCGTCAGGCAAGAAAACTGCTTGAGAATACCAACATTACAGATACTCCTTTTTCAGAAAATCTGCCTGCGGCTTCTCTGCACTGGATAATCTGTGATAAAGACGAGAGTATAACCCTGGAGTCTGTGGCAGATGGGCTCAGGATATATGATAATCCTGTCGGTGTGTTGACAAACAACCCGCCTTTTCCTTTTCAGATGCTGAACCTGTCAGGGTATATGAATCTTTCGGCAAAGCCTGCTCAGAACAGGTTTTCCGATAAACTGGATTTGTCACCATACAGCAGAGGAATGGGTGCTGTGGGGCTTCCGGGAGATTTATCTTCTGCGTCAAGGTTTGTGAGGGCTTCCTTTATGAAGCTCAACTCCGCTTTGCATAAAACAGAAGAAGACAGCGTGGGACAGTTTTTTCATATTATGGATTCGGTTGCTCAGATTGAGGGGTGTTGCAGGCTTTCTGAAGAAGTGTACGAAAAAACTCAGTATACTTGCTGTATGAATGCAGACAAGGGAATATATTACTACACAACCTATAAAAACAGAAGTGTATCTGCGGTGTGTATGAGAGAAGAAAAACCCGACTTTGACAGGCTTGTGTCTTTTCCTCTTGCAGATAAAGAGCGGATAGTGTATCAGAATAAGTAAAAGCTTATAAAACAAGAACAGGCTCTTCTTCCGAAGAGCCTGCTCCTGAAACAAAAGAAAGGAGTAAAAAAATGAAAAACAACACCAAAAGTGAGGAAAAAACTAAGTGTTATGCACAGTTGAAGTTTTTCAGCAACTGTGCAAAGGGTGTGCACATAGTAGTTGTGGTGTCAGCATCACTACATACATAGTAGGGGCTGAGCTGCAGGTTTTCGCCCTGTGTTTCCATTTTGGCAAACAGCAAAGCGGTGTTGCGTGCATCTACCAGTGCATCGTGGGCACCGTCCTGAAGGTCTATATCTGCAATGATAAGTGCCTCGGAAAGACGGTACACTTTAGGGGAATCCATCAACTCGCTGAAGGTATCCTGACAGTCTATCCAACTGTCCAGATACTTGTCCAGCTCGGGAATATTAATCCCCTTGTGTTCAACTTCTCTGCGGATCTGCATTTCGTCAGATCTGCTCCAGGATACCATCACGGCTTCCTCGGGAACCCAGGCAAGGAACAACTCCAGAGCGTCCTGTATATCGGGAGCACCCTCCAGATCCTGCTGAGAAATACCTGTAAGGTCGCGGATGAATTTGTTAATGACTCCGTATCTGGGAGCCACAAAGGTTACGAAGGTGTCTATAATTTCAAGTGAGTCGTTGAGCAATACAGCACCAATCTGTATCAGTTCGCTTCTGTAGGGACAAATGTGCTTTTTGATTGTTTTGGGAACAGTGCACATTTCCAGGTCAACAACAACGTATGTACCCATGATTAAACAAATCTCTCTTTCTTGATATGAACGAAGATATTTTTCTGTTGTGAATATATTATAACGCAGGAGTGCACATAAATAAACGACAACATCTGCAATTTATCAAGGTTTATTCTTCAAAAAATGCAAAATAAAAAGAGAGGTTTTGCCTCTCTTTCTTTATTCCTGATTGTTTCTCAGGCGGTTATATTCTTTTGTGTCGATTCTGCCTTCGGCTATGGTTTGCTGACACCACAGGCGCAGAGCCTCTGCAGATGAGGATATCTGCTCAAGGTCCTTCTGTATCTGCACAAACTGCTCAAGTTCGCAGGAGTCAATGTTGCCGTCGGCGGTGATTCTGATGAGACTTTCCTGTCTGCTCTGCATACTGTTGAGAGAAGAAAGAAGTCTCAGCACAATCGCGGACAGTTCTTCTTCATCCAGTCTGGGAATGTATTCCTGTCCGATGGGACATTCGCAGGAGCAGAAGTAGTTGCACAGGTGAGGTGCTTTGTAACCCTCTGCCATAATCAGAACATCATCTGCGTGGGGCAGAAGGCGCTCGTTCTCAATGCGCTCAATACGCTCAGGGGATATTCCACCCAGAAGTTCACTTGCCTCTTCACGGGTAAGCGAGAGGCTTTCTCTTGTAAGCTGATATATATTCTTGTTCTTTCTGACAGATGCCTTGCCCATAAGTATACCTCCTGTTTTTCTGTGGTTTAAGTATATCATATATCATAGAAAAGAGTAAATAATACTGCGAAAATTTCCTTAATATGTGAGGTTGTTTTTGCGTGAATTTGGTGTATAATGTAGAAAGACAGGTATGCGAGGTTTTCCTATGAAAAAGATGAAACTTTTTAACCTTGCCTGGCCCATATTTATAGAGACTCTGCTGTTTATGCTTTTAGGTTTTGTGGACGTATTTATCCTCAGCCGTTATGACGATCTGGCGGCGTCCTCTGTAAATACGGCAAATCAGGCAGTATCTATTGCAACAATAGTTTTCACTGTTATTTCTACCGCAAGTGCAGTTATGATATCTCAGTATCTTGGTGCAGGCAAAAAGGAGTCTGCATCACGTGTTGGTGCACTTTCAATCACTTTTCATCTGATTTTCGGTGTGATTATCAGCGCGGTGTTTATGCTGTTTAACCGCCCCATTCTGGAGTTTATCGGAGCAAAGGGAACAGTGCTTCAGTTTTCCTGCGAGTATCTTTCCATAGTTGGCGGTTTCATCTTCTTGCAGGCATTGATGAGTTCTATGTCGGTTATTATCAGAAACCATGGTATGACAAAGATTTCTATGTTTGTAACTGTGGGCATGAATGTGATGAACACTGCGCTGGACGTAGTTTTTGTTCTGGGACTTTTTGGTTTTCCCAGGCTTGGCGTCAAGGGCGTGGCGATTGCTACAACCATGAGCCGTCTCTTTGGTGTATGTGTGCTGGCAGTGGCGCTTTTTACAAAGGTAGAAAAACCCTCAATCTTTAAACTTTTAAAGCCTTTTCCCATAAATGATGTAAAGAATATCATCAGAATCGGAGTGCCTTCTGCACTGGAGACTTTTCTGTATAATATTTCTCAGGTTATTATTACAGCAATTGTTCTTAACTGTCTGACGGAGACAGAACTTATCACCAAGACTTACATACAGAATATAAGTATGTTTTTCTACATCTTTGCAGTCTCAATCGGTCAGGCGTCACAGATTCTTATCGGCTATCTGATAGGAGCTCAGAAGTTTGAAGAAGCAAACAAACAGACAAAGAAATCTTACTTCATAGCAATTATGATAACTACGGTTATCTGTGCAGTAGGACTTCTGCTGCGAAACGGGCTTCTGGGAATATTCACAGAGGATACGGCGGTAATTGCTCTGGGCGCAAACATAATACTTATCAATACTGCACTTGAGTTGGGACGCACAACAAATCTGGTTGTTATTGCCTGCCTTCGCGGTACGGGTGATGTGCTTTATCCCACACTGTGTGCGATTTTCTCTATGATTATTATAAGCACTCTCGGTTCTTACATCTTTGCTGTAGTGCTTGATATGGGCATTTACGGTCTGTGGATAGCAAACGCGGCAGATGAATGCCTGCGTGGTGTGTTGATGATTATCCGCTGGAAAAGCGGCAAATGGCGCACAAAAAGAATTGCATAGTTTTTTGAAGGGGCTTTCCGTTTTGGAGAGTCTCTTTTTTCTGTTTTCAGGCGTACAGAATAAAAATCGGAAAGAATACTCTGCTTTTTTGAAAAATATACTTTAATCTGCTCAGGATTTGTGATATAATAACTCTGTATAGTACCCTGATTTTTCAAAAGGAAGATTTGTAATGACGGACCGCTTGTTTCTTGAAATACTGAAAACAGCACTCAAAGGTGAGCAGATGCCCTGTGATACACAGTTAAGCACTGAGGATATGCAGGAAATTATCAGGCTTTCCGAGTTTCACAAGCTGTTGCCTATGGTTTACGATACCTTCTATCCTGTCTGTCCTTCCGATGAAGTCTTGCAAGGGGGACTTAAACAGCGTACAAAGCTCCTTGTTATGCAGCAGACAATCCGTACACAGCGGTTTGCTGAACTTTATAAAGCGCTGGTTGAAAAAGGGCTTTATCCTGTGGTAGTGAAAGGTATCATCTGCCGCAGTCTTTATCCCAAGCCCGATTTTCGCATTTCTGCCGATGAGGATTTGCTGATTTGTGAAGACGAATTTACTCTTTACGATGAAATCCTCACACAGTTGGGCTTCAGACGTCAGGCAAATCAGCGTAAAGATTATTACGAAACCTCATATTTCAGTGATGACGGACTGCATATTGAACTGCATACATCCCTGTTTTCAACACAGATTGAATACTTTGATGAGTGGAACAGAGTTTTTGTAAATGCTCAGTCAGATGCAGTTTTTGTTCAGGTTGGAGCAACTGAAGTCCGTACTTTATCTCCCACTTACAATCTTCTCTACCTGATACTTCACGCGCTTAAGCACTTTGTGCACAGCGGGGTGGGAATCCGTCAGGTGTGTGATATAAATATGTTTGCACAGCACTTTGGAGAGGAGATTGACTGGAACACGGCGGTTTCTGTGCTGACAAGTCTTAACGCAGAAAACTTCACCGCGGGGCTGTTTGATATTGGTACAAAGTACCTTGGCTTTGATGAAGAAAAAAGCAAGTACCCGAGGGAACTCAGAGCTTCCTGCACAGAGAATGAGATTCTGCTCAGAGATATTCTGTGCGCAGGGGTTTACGGCGGTGCTACAATGTCCCGCAGACACAGTGCAGGGTTGACCTTGTCTGCAGTTAACGGAGAGAAGAACACCCTTGCTCAAAGGCTGTTTCCCAGCGGAGAAAACCTTGATTCACGCTATGAGTATGCCAAAAAGAATCCTTTGCTTCTGCCTGCGGCATGGGTGCACAGGATTGTCAGATATATGAACGAAGTTGACAAAAAGGGAGAGAATACTCCCACAGAATCTCTGAGGACGGGCAGGGAAAGAATTGAACTGCTCAGAAAACTGGGGCTTCTGCCCGAATAATAAATACTTGTTTTTAGTTTCAAAAGAGGTGTGCAGATGAAAAAAAGAAATATTTACTGCCTGATTCTCCTTGCAGTATCCCTTGTTTGTTTTATCGGCTACAAACAATACAGAAAGGCAACTGATGACGTAACACCGCCAAGGCTTACCTGTGACAGTGAAGTTATTACCGCAGGAGTTGACATTACCGAAGAAGAGCTTCTGGCTGATGTTTATGCTTATGATGAAGTATCAGGCGATGTAAGCGATACCCTTGTTATTGAAGATATTTCCGACTTTATTTCTGAGGGAAGAAGAATTGTCACATATGCTGCTATTGATGAAAGCAGAAACGTGGGAAGACTCGAGCGTACCCTTGAGTATACCGACTATAAAGAACCTGTGTTTTCTCTTTCGGCTCCTCTCAGTTATGCTGTAGGCTCCAGAGTGAATATGCTGGGTAATATCAGTGCAAAGAGCACCCTTGACGGAGACCTGAGCAATAAAATACGTTATGGCCTTAACGGAGTTATCGACAACCTTATCCCCGGTAAGTACACTGTTGAGTACCGTGTAACCGACAGTTGCGGCAAAACCTCTTATCTGAATACAGAAATTGAGATATATGACAGTATATACTCGGGTATAGATATTGAACTGAAAAAATACCTTGTTTATGTGAACAAGGGCAAGAAGTTCAATCCTGACTCTTACTTCAAGAGTTCCAACATAGAAGGAGAACTGACCGTTGTGTCCAATGTGAACACTAAAAAAGAGGGTGTTTACTATGTGGATTATTATGTGAACGGTATAAATGCAAGCGGTAAAAGCCGCTTGGTTGTAGTAGTTAAGTAATTATTACAGGAAGTGTTTGTTTATGGAAACCAACAATAAACCAAGGCATCTGGATACGATATACATCGTTATCAGGGATGTTCTGAAAAACTGGCTGGCTATTATCTGCATAGCTTTATCTGCAGCTTTGCTTTCATACATATTTGTATCTTTTTCTTATAAGCCTGTTTACACCTCACGTTGTACTATGGTTGTTTCGGCAAAGTCAAACAGCACCGGTATCTATGCGGATACCAACGAAACAGAAAAACTTACAGATACCATAACTGCAGTAATGCAGAGCACCGTTCTGAAGAAAAGAATTGCGGAAACACTGGAGATACCTATGTTTACAGGAGGTATATATACTACTGTTGTTCCCGGTACGAATCTTCTGGAGGTAAAGGCATACAGTTACAGCCCTACCATTTCATTCAATGTTATGAATACTCTCATTGAGATGTATCCTGAGTTTTCAAAGGATATATTGGGAGATATTGTTATTGATGTTTTCGAAGAGCCGAACTTCCCTTCGTACCCCTCCAATGCTTTTCAGTACAATCAGGTACTTACTCTTGTGTTCCTTATTGCTGCTGCAGTGGTAATTCTCATAATTGCAGTTCATTCCTTCCTGCTTGAAACAGTGAAGAACGAATGGGATGCAACAGATAAACTGGATTCAAAACTTCTGGGTGTGGTATATCACGAGTCGGCTTACCGTAATCTGAAAGCCCTTGTTTTACGTAACAAAAAGCGTCTGCTTTCAGGCTCGCCTGCAGTGAGTTTCGGATTCAGTGAAACAATCAAGAAAATCCGTACCAACTTAGGATATTTTCAGGAGAAAAACGGCGGCAAGGCCATACTTGTGACCTCCTATGATAAAAAAGAGGGAAAAACCGTTATTGCAGCAAACCTTGCCCATACACTTACTCAGAAGAAACAGAAAGTTCTTCTGATTCCCGGTGTGGCGGATGTTTCTGAGTTGCTGACTCTGCTGAATATTGAACTTCCTTCTGATTTTATGACAAAGAATAAAGAGACTATGGAAGACAGAGTGTACACAAAGGAGGAGAGCCTTCTGAGTCTTTTCGCTGATACAGATACAGGCTCTGATTTTTCAGGCTATTCCGATATGATAGCTTCTCCTGAGTTTTCACAGTTTATTGAAAAAGCAAAAGAAGAATATGACTATATTATTGTTGATGGCCCCTGCGTAAGCAAAAATTCTGCAACAGAAGTTTTTGCTCAGCTTTGCGATTTTTCTGTTCTGGTTGTAAAGCAGAATTACACAAAGGTTCCTTATATTAATGATACCATCGATATGCTGAACAAATATAACCTGGGACTTGCAGGTTATGTATTCAACAATGTTTTCTCCTCTGCGACAGTTATCAATGTAGGCTACGGTTACGGTTACGGCGGTTACAGTTACGGAAGCTACGGAAAATACGCAGGTTATGGAAAATACGGTAAATACGGCAAATATGGTAAATACGGCAAGTACGGCGGCTATGGCGGTTACGGAGGCTATGGAGCATACACTGTTTCAAAGCAAGGTGACGACGGTCATGTAAAACGCAAGAAACACGAGGCAAAGAGGTACAAGAATGAGCACTAAAGAAAAAGACAGAGCTGAAAATTTTGATACTCTTGACCAGTTGACTGTTATTGTGGATTTTCTGCGTGTAATCCCCAGAATGTGGGTGTGGATACTTATACTTGTTATTGCCTGCGGAGGCATTTTCTACGCAAGAGCATATGTAAGTTATGTGCCTGTTTACACAGCAGAAGCCACATTTACCATCAATATTACAAGAGAACAGAGTATAAGCGGCTCAAACGCATACTATGACAACGCGGCTGCAGAGCATCTTGCCCGTACTTTTCCCAGAATCCTTACAGGTGATGTACTGCTGAGAAAGGTAGCAGAAGATCTGGGAGAACCTGTGTCAGGTTCCATAAAAGCGGACCAGACCCCGAACACAAACCTGCTCACCCTGTCTGTTACAGACAGAGACCCTCAGAAGGCGTACGATACATTGGAGAGTGTAATTAAGAATTACCCCGAGGTATCCGAAAGAATTGTGGGTAAGGTAAATATGAACATTCTTGACGAGACAGGTGTTCCTATACAACCTGATAATAAGAAAGTGTTTACTCCTGATGCTCTCAAGGGTGCAGGTGTGGGACTTATAATCGGACTTGTGTGGACCTTGCTTGTTTTCCTGATAAACAGAACAGTTCAGTGTGAGTCAGATATCAAGAAAAAACTCAGCATAAATTGTCTGGGTGTCGTTCCCAAACTTAATAATAAAAAACGAAGCAAAGATCAGGCTCAATACTATCTGCTTTCTGATGCAAAAGCAAAAGAAGTTCTGCAGGAGCCCTTCAGAATGATCAAGAACAAGGTGGAGTATCAGGCTCAGAAGCAGGGACTCAAGACAATCCTTGTTACCAGTGCAACTGCAGGTGAAGGCAAAAGCCTTTTTGCAGCTAACCTTTCCTTATCTTTGGTTGCATCAGGAAAAAGAGTTATCCTTATAGACTGCGACCTGCGACATCCTACAGGACGAGTGGTTTTTGAAATGGATGAAAATGTAGGTCTGGGCGAGTACCTTAAGGAAGAACTGAGTCTGCTGGATTATCTTGCAACTGCAAAGGAAGACAACAATCACGGATTCCCCAACTTCCTTTTCCTGCCCGGCGGAGCACCTGTTTCTGATGGTTCCAACCTGCTTTCAAGCCAGAGAATGAAAGAACTGATTATGTGTATGGAAGCAAAGGCTGACTACATAATCCTTGACAGTGCGCCCACAGGTCTGCTTACTGACTCTGCTGTGCTTGCAAAGTATGCAGACGGCGCAATTATGGTTGTAAGAAAAGAAGTTGCACGAGTTGACTTTATTATGGACGCCCTGGGTCATCTGTCTGAAAGTGATATTCAGATTATCGGCGGCGTTCTCAACGATGTATAAGGTGCATGGTGTGAAAGTTATAGATACAGAGGGTTTCCTGTCTGTGCTTTGTGAGCTTGCACAGGAAGGAAAGCAGGTAAGCACCATTGTGACAGGAGGCAGTATGTTGCCGTTTCTGTCAGGCGGCAGGGATTATGTATACCTTGTAAAGCCAAAAAAGAACTTGAAAAAAGGCGACGTGGTGCTTTTCAGACGTACAAACGGAGACTTTGTTCTGCACAGGATAAAGAAAATCAAAGATGGCAGCGTCTACCTTATAGGTGACCGTCAGTATGATACAGAAGGCCCTGTGAAAACAGATCAGATACTTGCACTGGCAATCGGTGCAAAAAGAAAAGGCAGAGATATCTCACAGAAAAGTCTGGTCTGGCTTTTTTACAGCAGAGTCTGGATAAACACTGTGCGGATAAGACCGTTTTTGTTCAGAATGATTGGGCTTTTTCACAGAAAAAGCGGATAAATTTTTAGGAGTATCCTTATGATTGATATTCATTGTCATATCCTGCCGGGCTTTGACGACGGCGCAAGAGATATTTACGATACATTGGATATGGCTTCTCTGGCACATGTGAGCGGAACAAAGATTATTGTGGCAACTCCTCACTGTAATGTTCCCGGTGCGGAAGATAATTACTATGATTCCCGTTACAGAGAGGCTTTCCGCAGTGCTTGCAAGGCACTGGAGGAAGAACGTATTCCCATAAGACTTCTTCCGGGTATGGAGGTTTTTGCAACCTTTGACCTGCCTGAACTTATGAAAGACAGAAAGATTCTGACCCTTAATCAGAGTGAATATCTGCTGATAGAGTTTGCTTTTGATGAGGATCCGGATTTTGTTGAGATGATGGTAGACAGGCTCAGAGCTATAAAAGTAACCCCCATAATTGCACACCCTGAGAGGTATGAGTTCATAAAAGACGACCCCGAATTTGCCAGAATACTTGTGCGCAACGGTGCCATACTTCAGGCAAACAAGGGAAGTTTATTGGGCAGATACGGCAGACGCTCTGAGGCAGTGGTGTATGAACTGATGAAAAACAACCTTATCACTGTTGTTGCAAGCGATGCGCACAGTGCAGAAATCCGGACTCCCGATATGAGGAGGGCTTATTCTGCAGCAAAAGAAGTGTGCGATGCAAGAAAACTTTTTGAAGATAACCCTATGAAAATCTGTACAAATCAAAAACTCAGATAAAGTGAATTTATAGAGTAAAAAATAACCGGCAGACAAAACGTCTGCCGGTTTGTTTATGTGTTTGTGTTTCAGAATCAGAGAACTTCAATAAGTCCTGCAACGAACTTCTGAATTGTGGTTGCATCACTGATAGAGATGTTTGCATCGCGGTTGGCATCAGCAAGGGGAAGACCCTTTTCTGAGATTTTTTCAAGTTCTGCCAGATGCTTCTGAATCAGGGTTGCGTCCTTGATGTTTACCACACCGTCAACGTCTGCATCGCCAATGAGCTCTTTTGAATCAACGGAGTTGCCGGTGATAATAATGTTGTTGATTACAAGTTCGCCGCCTGTGGGGTCATCTGCGGTAGTGCCTCCGTTTACGGTTGCATTTGAGAGGGCGTAGAGTCTGAGAGTGATAACGTCACAGTCTGCAATTTCCTCGGGTAATGCAAGGTTGTCAAAATAAGAAATGGGATTTTTTCTGTCATCAAGAGCAATAGTGTAGGAGGCTTCATCAATATCAGTGAAGTTTTCTCCATCAAGGCTGTATGCAAGTTGCCAAGATGCGGGACACTTCTTGGAGCCTGCACTTGTCAGAGATATCGCGATGTCAGTATAACCCTTTGTGCTGAGGGTAACTTCCAAGTAGGGATTCTCACCCCAGGGGTTCTTGTTGCCTGCAGCAACAATGGGGAAGCTTTCTTCTTTTTCGCCATACTCTGCGGCTGACCACTCAAGTGCTCTGTAATCATCAGAATTTACAGAAGCTACCAGCGTTCCGTTGCCGTAGGTTGCGGAATATCCTTCTTTTGTACCATACTCTTCAAGTTTGTCACCTTCTGCTTTACCTGTATTGTCAAAAACAAAGGCGGAGATGGTGTTGTGGGGAAGTGTGGCTTCGGGCTCTGTGGGAGCAGTTGTCTCTGAAGCAGAGGGCTCCTCTGTTGCTACAGGTGTTGATTGTGTGGGAGAGGTTGTAATATCTGTGGGAGCAGAAGGCTCGGTTGTAGGTGCTTCGGGCTCGGAATATACCATAGAAGCTACATTGTAGTAAGGCATACCTGCTTCATTCTCTCTGCCTGAGGGGTTTGTTGTGTAGAACAGACGGCTGTCAGAGGGAATATCGATAGATACTGTCTGAGCGCCTGTAGCACCATTGTTGAAGATAATCTTGTTGGCTTTTGCATCTGTGAAAACAGCCTTGTAAATGCTCTGACCGTATTCGTTCTCGCCTACAAGCTCAGCCTCTTCGCCGGGCCAGCGCATAGGAATGTGGCCTGTGCCCCAGAGGTAGTAGTGAACATCTGTCCAATCAAGATCGGTTGTGAAGTAAACAATTCTTTCGTCACCGCCTGAAGGAGGATCAACAGGCTCCTGCTCACCGTTGAAGTAAGAGGTCATCCACTCGGAACGATATTTAATCCAGTCTTTCATGTATGCAAGCTCACCTGCTACATCTTCTGAGTAGATATCGGTGAGACTCTTGTTCTTATCCTGACACAGCCACATAAAATCCCACATGATATAGTTGATGTATGTGGTTTTTTCAATGGAAGCTGCGTATTCATCGATGCTCTTGATTTTATCATCTGCATCGGGCTCGGCTTTACCAAGAAGTACATCAATCTTGGGCAGGAAGTTTTCCTTCCAGATTTCTGCGCAAACCTGCTCGAAAGTCTGACCCTCGGAGGTTGTACCCTTTACATAGAACGCCTGACCAAGGGGGTTGATAGTTCTTTCGTACTTTGCAGTACGTGTGGTCCAGCCCTTATGGTCACTTGTGGAGGTCTGGCAACCTTCACGCCATACGTCAACTGCGCCTAAGTGTGAGTCACAGTCCCAGATAGGAGCAGCATAGAACTTACCTTCAGTTGCGTTGTAGGTGAAGAATGTGCTGGTGTAACCACCGTCACAGTTTTTGCCGAAATCCTGAAGCAGATACTGCTGTGCGAGGCTGTCGATATCACAGATTGCCTCAATATCTGCCAGGGTGCCGTTATAGAGAGCGTCCTCAAGTTCCTGATATTTATTTTTGATGTAATCGTATCTTACCTGCCACTCAGCGCTGTTTGTCTCAAAGTCCTCAAGGTCGGGAGTTTTCAGAACAACGTGATAGCCTTTTTCAGATACAAAGTATGTATCTGCAGCATAGTTCCATACGTCAACCTCAACGAGGAAGTTGAAATCAGTTTCTTTGTCTTCAGACTCGTCTTTAAGGGAAACAACTGAGTTTTTACCCAGGTCGATTTTCTGACATGCAATGTAAGAGCCGCGGTAAACGCCGTTTACAAAGAAGTCGATGAAGCTCTGGTCTGAGGAGTAGGGGTTTCCGATATCGTGGGCAAAGTCATACATAACAGCATTTCTCAGAAGAGTTGAATCCTTGGGGTTTGCTACCAGAGAGAACTTCTTGCTGGTAGTGGAGCCGATGGTGGTCATATCTGAGAAGTTGATGTTGAAGGGCTTCTTGTCACTTTCTCTCCAGTTTGTGTTGCCTCTGCCCTTGATTTTCTTCAGGTTTCCGTCCTGTACACCGTCCTTGCTGACAATGGAGTACTGAGCGGAGGAAACAGAGTTTTCCTTGTTCTGGATAAGGAAGGACCACAGGTCTGTTTCCTGAATGTTACCCTCGTAATCTTCGTAGGAGTTTGTAATATCGTTGATGTAAAGAGATGCCTCTGCATCACTCTTCAGCACTTTGAAGGTGTAACTTCTGCTTGTGCCTACATAAACTGTGATAGCTTCGCCCTCTGTGTAGTCAACCAGGGCACTGGTGTGAGAAGGAATCAGAGTTTCGCCCACAACTGCATCTTCGTTGTAGCCGTTGTAAAGTTCAATAACAGCATCGTCTGATGATGCAGGCAGGAAGAAGTAGCGCACTCCGTCCTCAGCGTTGATGCCTGCATAGTCTTTCATCCATTTCTGCCAAGCCTCGGTGCTGTCGTCACCGGGGATAGCATGGGCGTAAAGAGCCTCCCAGTTATCCATTGCAAAACTGGGGTGTGCATCGGGGTTTGGTGAGATTGCAGAATCTGTGTCAACTGCAAAGGCAAAGGGGACAGCCGAAATGAGCATACACAGAATCATAATCAGACTCAATAGTTTTTTCATTATTTCATCTCCTAAAAGTTTTATAGTGTTTGGAAAACCGATAATTCATCTAATAACATCTTAGCATAAAATTTAATTGATTACAATTAAAACCATTGGGTTTAATGTAAATTATTCCTCTTGGCTTTTGTGTATATTAACAGGAGAGTTGTGGAATACGCACAAAGAAAAATGCACCCTGTAGTCATTATAGACAGGGTGCAGTGTGTTATTGATTATTGTTGCTGTCTGTTTCTGCGATTTTTGTGACAGCCTCTCTGTACGCTCTGTTGAGTTTACACATATATTCAGGCTTTCCGTCAAATCTGCCTGTTTCAGAAAAAGTAACTGCAGCGCAGTTCATACAGGATTTCTGTTCGGGGCAGGAAGCACATTCAGGGCAAAGACGGATTCCTTTGCAGATTTCTCTGAGTTTTTCCCAGGAAGCGGAGAAGTTTTCACCCTCAAGGTCTACACAGGGGGTACTGAGCATTCCGCAGGGGGTAAGCTTTCCGTGCCAGGTAAGCCAGAACTGAGACCGTCCTGCCATACACTGTATGGGGTCGCCTACATCAAGCTCACAACTGCGCTGTACAGGTGTGCCAAGATGCTTTGCTCTGTGTCTGATTCCCTTAATGCCCTCTCTGTAAAGGATATCCAGAGCAATGAGTTCCCCTGCCTGATGAGGCTCAAGCCTCATAAAGTCGCTGCAGGAGTCGCAGGGAGTTCTTCTGGTGGGAGGGAAGCAGTAGCTGGTCATTCTCAGTTCACAGCCGTAGCTTTCTGCGAATTTTTCAAGTTCCATCCACTTTTTATAGTTTGCAGGTGTCATAGTGGTGTTCAGGTGAATAAGAATGTTTTCACTCTGAAGCCACTGAAGATTTTCAATAACCTTTGTGAAAGCCGAGGAGTCTCCGCACAGAGCCTCATAGTCAGCCTCATCTACACCGTAAAGGGTGATGTTGACCTGAGCAGGGGGGAGTCTGTGCCACAGCTCTTTGATTTTATCTGTCAGGAGTGTTCCGTTTGTGTTGATGCTGATGGAAAGGCCCATCTGAGCCATAGCCTCGTATATCTGAGGGAAATCCTTTCGCAGGGTAGGTTCTCCGCCTGTGAGCAGGAGGAACACAAGGCCTGCGTCCTTGCACTGCTTTGCGAGGGAAATCCATTGAGAAGCGGTGAGTTCTTTGCCTAAAGGAGCCATCTGCTCCGGGGTCAGACGCACATAGCACATCTTACACCTCAGGTTACATCTGGGAGTCAGCTCAAAAATACCGCTGACGGGGATTCCCAGGTCTGCACACTGACGGGAAAGATTGCGTTTTATCTGAGCGCTGGAGGAGGGTGTCATATAGAATTCTCCTTTGAAAAAAGAGTGTTGTATGCAAGTTCTACGGCATCACTGTCGGGACGGCAGCAAAGCTCCCACACAGGGACGGTGCTGAGCATAGCCTGCAGGTTATCTGTAACCTTCCTCATAAATTCTTCGTCCCAGGTATTGAGGGTAATCTGGCTGTAAAGTTCTGAGAAAGCCTGTATTCCCAGACGTTTTACAGAGTTTTCTTTGGATTTTTTCAGGGTGAAGATGCCTGCAATGGGGGCTTCTTTGGGGCTGTAGATACCTGAGGTGCCGCTCCACATAGAGCCGCCGCCATAGAAAACTCCCTGTCGGTTTGTGATTACACAGCGGTCGCCGTTGATGATTTCTGCGTTTTTGCAGGCTTCCCAGAGTTTTGCCTGGGTGGATTTTCCTGCTCCCGACTGACCGCAGAAAAGCACAGTTTTATTGTTTATCATTACCACGGAACTGTGCAGTAGAAAAGCGTCAAAGTGCATCAGGAGCATTTCGCCCCAGAGAAGGTGGGCACAGTGCCAGTATTTGCGGTGTTGCTCCCACTTTTGTGCGGGATAGTAGAGTATGTTCTTTTTGTCTGAACGTAAAAGACAGGCCACCTGACATCCATTCTCATCGGTAAGAGGAGAATAAATACGCAGACGGCCTTGAGTAAGTCTATATATCTTTGAGTCGCCGTCAGTGTAAACAGGGGGATTCTGTGGTGAAAGGGGCTCTGTGATAAGAATCACCCTGTACTCAGCATCTGCGTGGTTGCAGTCTGAACACAGAAGTTCTGTGATACATTCGGGCAGGGTAAGGGAAGTGGGCAGAATGAATCTGATTGTTATTCCCGAAAAACGGATATAGTAAGAGTATTCGCGGGACATATCAGGAAGTAAAAGCTGCGCTTACCTGTGTATGGTAACAGATTGAGTCGTTATCCTGAACATGGGCAGCGTTTTCAATGCAGCCTGTGCTGAAATATTCAGGATAATAGATGGCAGTGCTTCGCATTTCAGGGGGAGTGTCGTCATCATCTACAACACAAGCATTATCAAGAGAGTTGATCTGGATAACGCATGCAGCAATAGACTGACTGAGCTTATAATGCTCTACCGCTACCATAGGTTTCTGATATTCCATTTTCATATTATATCAACCTACCTTTCAGAGACCGTGAACTTTGACACGGGCTTCGTCTTAACAAAAATCCACTCATTTTTCAATAAGGATTCCGTTTTCACGGAGAATCGCAAGAAATTCTGCCACATCAGCTTGTGCGGTGGCAGGGGTAACGTCGTAAGTTTCCAGGAGGGCGTCAACAAGACTCTGCTCTGTCTGCTCTGTGTAAAGCAACTCAAACAGAAATCTGCCGCAACCGCTCAGTGCGACTAAGCCGGAGAGATTCTTTGAGGCTTCGCCTGTGGGGATAGCCACGGTTTCGCCAGCGACTTCCCGGATAATAAATCCTGAGGGGATGTGCATATTTTTCCTCCTGTGATGCGCGGAAAAAGTCAAAATCTCATACCACGACAAATACTCATCATTATTATAATGGTATGGGTAAAAAAAAGCAAGTGTTTTTTGCATAAAATTTACGATTTTTTATGATAAAAATTGTTGACTATGTAATTTTATGGTGATATACTTTATTATGAATTATAATAGGATAGGAGTCTGTATTTCGCAGAGGTGATAAGATGGCAGAAAAAAACAGAATAAAAATTGGTAAAGGTTTTTCCATACAGGTAAAATTCTGTGCGGTGCTTGTTTTACTGCTTGCGGTATGTCTGATTTTTACAGGCTGCAACAACACAGAGCCCCAAAGCGGTAATGAGGATCCTTACTATGGCGAGCCTGTGACCGAGTATGTTGCCTCATCGGCAGACCTTTACTGTCTGGAGATCAACAAATACAGCGGCCCCTTTGTTGAGGACGGGCAGAATGAGCAGGTTGAAAACGTTGCTACAATTCTGGTAGAAAACCGCTCAAAGCATTTTCTGGATTATGCTCAGGTTACCTATTCTGTTGACGGTAAAACTGCTACCTTCAATGTAACAGGACTTCCTGCAGGAGAAAAAGCATGGGTGCTGGAAGCAGGGAAGATGGTAATAGACGGAAAACCTGACTTTGAGTTTCTTGATTGCCAGAGCACTTTCAAAAAAAATGCTATTGTCAAGGCAGACTTACTTGAGGTAAAAACCGAGGATAATGTGCTTACTGTGAAAAACACAGGTGACGTAACACTCAAGAATGTTTGTGTATACTACAAAAACGTAAACTCAGACGGCAACTATCTTGGGGGTATTACTTATATGTTAGGTTTTGATACCCTTGAGGCAGATATGACTGCACAGAGAGAATCGGCACATTTTTCGGATAATTCACGGATTGTAAGATTCAGTTATCAGACTGAATAAGCTTCCCTCTCAGAGGGAAGTGGCATTGGCTTTCAGCCAATGCC
>JAZQHL010000032.1:0-2215 GCA_045540595.1 Ruminococcus sp. | reverse complement strand
CTCAACCTGATATGTGTGCCCCTCCTCAAAGGTGTCTGTTTCTTTGAGCATAACTCGCTCTCCATCAGTTATGTCATACCAATACATATTGCTGACAACACAGCCATTTGTTTTATTCTTAAATGCTATTTCTGCATCAAGACCCGCAACAGGCTCATCAACCTCAACTGACAAATCCATAATATATACAGGAATCCAGACATCTACGAAATAACACACAGACTTCGTTGCTATCTCATTTTCCTCGGGATCAAGAAGGAAAAGCTCGTGGTAGATATAATATTTTCCCGGAACGGTTGCTAAATCTTTAAGATTCACTCTGTCTCCCGAACGGGCATAGTAAACTCTTTCTCCGTCACGTTGGATCTCTGTGCTGCCGTAAGCAGTGTAATCTGCAATCGCCATACTTTTAGGCAAATCCTTTATTTTATACTCAAAAGGAATGTTCATCGAATCAGTACCCAGGTACGCATTGCCTAAATTAACATCAGGGCCTGTATCAGACGGATTTTTCCACTCAAAGCCCAGAATCCCCTCAGGAACAGTTCCCTTAAAAAGTACTGTGTAAACACGGTCTGCATAATAAGCGATTGTTCCGTCAGGCTTTGTTTCCGTATTTATATCGCAGATAATGCCATCCACACTACAATCAGAATTTTCATCGAAGGTATATCCCTTGGCAGGTTTAAGATAGAATCTACACTTATACTTACCTTCAAGGTAAACATCCGTACTCTTCATCACAGGAGCAGATGAATCATTTATCGGTCCATACCACACCATTGAATCCAAGTCGTATTGTTTACTCAGAATATCATCAGTTCTGTATTTGGGGTTGCATCCAAAAACAGGAGCATCCACACCTACAACGTATGCCCTACTGATCACCTTAGGGTCAAGGAATGTAAAATGGAAAATCTGACTATAAGTAGAACCGCCGTCATAGGTAATCTTGCAACGGAACTCAAGAGTATCAAGTTTTCCTGATGCCAGAATCTTAAAATGGTTTGTTTTCGTTCCGATATAATATTCGTTATCATCAAGATCTACAGGGGCAAGCACACTGTCATAATAACGTGCCTGCCATTGATAAGTTACATTGGTGGCTCCAGTAACTTTCAGCTTGATTTCTCCATAAGAACCCATATAGGGAGTGAGTTCCAGACTTTCAACAGATACAACAGGTGCTGCCTGTGTTGTCATTACAGATACAGCGCACATTATCACCAAAAGGCTGAGAATTAATGAAATAACTCGTTTAGTCATAACAGTTAAATCTCCTTTCCAAAATTATAACTTGGTAATTTTCGTATATGTAGCAGTGTGTTATTCAACTCTTGTAACACACAAATCTTTATCCACATTAAGGGTGAAGGTATGCACCTCATCCTCACACGTGGGATATTCGAAAGTCGCTGTGACGTTCACCCTTCCCTCTTTAAGTCCTACAAAGTAAATATCTGCACCTCTGTCACGCATTCCGCATTCATTCTCAGGGATTGGTTTTACATAACTATAATACTCAACCACTCCCTCGGGATTAAATGTCAAGTGAAAACCGCCGCCTGCTATTACCCCTTGTCGAGAGTAATAATAGGCTTTTTCTTTATGGAAGGGGTACTCTGTTTTTTTATTACAACCGAAAAGGCTTGTAATTATAGAAAGCACACTTATCACCGCCAATAATTTTATGCCCAAGGATCCTCTGATTTTGGTGTGCGTATGCCAACCATCAAAAACTGCTCCCACAAAAACCACCTGCCATCACCCTTCATACGTAAAGTAACTTGTCGGGGACTATCAGCACCGCCGCTTTTCAGCCACAAAGTCATATAGCCTTCATTTACAGAAGAATTAGAATTACTTGAGATTTCTACTGTAAAAGGCTCGGTGGGTGTATAATCGTTGTCGGGCGTTGCACCCTTGAAATACGAAAAAGGCACATAATGCTTGCTGTCACGAAATCTGTCATCAAGAAAAGAAATCTCCTGATTGCTCAAGGGTCTGGGACCTTTGAGGAAATTGAGCATTTCAATTCCAATTTGTTTATCAGCACTATAGGCACAAAGAGCAAGCACTGATAGTGCCGCTGTCTTAAAGGGTGAGTCAAGGGAAGCTTCGGGTAATGCCTGAAGCTCCTGCACACTTTCAGGGAGTTTCAAAAAAGTAAAGGTTTCTGTCTTATTTCCTATAGAGTTAACTGTTGAATTAACTG
>JAZQHL010000031.1:0-4865 GCA_045540595.1 Ruminococcus sp. | reverse complement strand
ACCAAAGCCCTGACGAAGATTAGTCTGCCAATCACCATAGTAGCAAAGACTTCCGTCTTTATAGTAGAAGCTTCCCTTTCCGTGGCGAGCATCCTCAAGATACTCACCATCATAGGCTGTCTTTCCGTCAGCCATAAGAGTTCGGCCTCTGCCGTTTCTTCTGCCATCATCATCAGTTTCACCATAGTAAAAATACGATAATCCATTACTTTCGATAGTAACATCCGCAGAATTTCCTTCCATATAATCTGCGAAAGATTTGTTTTCGGATATTACAGGTGAAACTTCCGTTTCAGCAGAAACAAAAGATTCCTGCTTCTGAATAAGATAATCGGATGCTGCAGAATGAGCTTCCAAAAGCAACGAATCAATAAGAGTGCTTACATAATCGTCTATTGCCTCGTCATCCATAAGAAGTAAATCGGGAGTTGAATCATCAATTAAAATATCTATTGGTTCATCAGTCTGTTCATAAACTGCTGTATCATCAGAGATAACTGAAGTTTCCTCCTCGTCATCAAGAACAATGTTCACATTTTCAAAATCGTCATCAGGAATAATAATTTCTTCCTGTTCAAGTTCAGGTATTTCGTTAAGATTAACCTCAATAATATCTTCTGAAACTTCATCTGCATTTTTTTCAACCGTTTCTGTGATTTCATCCTTTTCCTGTGCAAGAACAATATCTTCATCAATAGTTATATGGGTTGTATCCGATATAAGCTTTATGGCTGCAGCTAACTGTTCATCAAGAGAGAAGTTTTCGCTTGAAGGCAGCTCATATTCAGGCTGTTCTTCTTCGTTAATAACAGCAGATTCAAAAGCTTCTTCAACAGTTTCACTTTCAGCCTCTTGTGTAATTTCTTCAGCTTCATTTGATGTTTCGGAAGCATCAGATGTAAGCTCCTGTGCAAGAGTCAGGTCAAAAAGACTATCGTTGCTTTTTGTTGAATCAAAACTTTCAGCAGAAAAACAAAATCCGCCTGCCACATCCTCTTCTGTATTATAAACTTCAGGCTTGTGTTCCAGAGAATATTTTTCTTCCTCCTGGGCAAGTATCTGCTCGTAAATATTATGAGTATCCTCTCCGGCAAAATACAAAACTCCGTAATTCGTAAGTGCTGTAATTTCAGGTTCAGGAACACGAGCAAGAACTTTTTTTGAAACCTCACTACAGCTTGGAACAGAGCATAGGCGAAGTGTAACAGGATAAGGATTACCTGTTACATACTGCAAAATAACAATTTCCCCATTGTGCTCTTTAGGAACAAGTGAACAATAAAGGTCTGTCCCGTAAACAGAGTTATAGTAATTAGTTTTAACCCACTTATGCTGAGCATCGAAAATCACACGCTTGGTATCATTACCATTATCATCATAATAATTCAGGCAATACTTACCCCCTGTGAGCTGTTCAATATCCTCAACAACCCGTCTGTTTCTGATAACTCTCCATCTTAAAGGCTTGGAGGGGACAAAGGTATAACTGTATTCATATTTAGCATTATCTGAAACACGATACAGCTTATTGGAAACAGGCTTAAGTGACATAAGGTACTTCTTAAGTATATTGGCAAAGATATCATTTCTAACATCAGAGCTGTCTTTTGAACGCAAGGAAACACCATAGAAGGACAGGTCGCTGTATATTACTGACAAATTGGTTTTCATAATTACTCCTCCTTTTTCGGAGTGGGATTAAAACATCATATACAAAATACAGGCACGCAAAGGTGCCTGTAAAAAATATAAATCAAATTGAAACATCCATTGCGATGTTATAAAGGTTTTCGTCAAAGACACGCTTCATATTAAGAGCTTCTGTAATATCAAGGTCTACAACATTTCCGTTCTGTAAAGCACAAACACGGTTTCCGATGTTGTTTACAAGAAGTTCTACTGCGTGGTGACCCATTGCTGTTGCAACAACTCTGTCACGAAGTGTGGGAGAACCGCCACGCTGAACATGACCAAGAACAGTAGCTCTTGTTTCAATACCTGTCTTTTCCTCGATATACTTTGCAATATCAGCACTTCCGCCAACACCTTCAGCAACAATAACAATAAAGTGCTTCTTGCCTGTTGCCTGTGTTTTGAGAATCTTATCGATTACCATTGTGTCAATATCGTGGGGCTTTTCAGGAACAAGGATGGAAGTAGCTCCGCAAGCAATACCTGTCTGCAGTGCGATATCACCACAGCGTCTGCCCATTACCTCTACAACAGAGCATCTGTCATGAGACTGTGCTGTATCTCTGATTTTATCTACCATTTCGAGTACAGTATTCATAGCTGTATCAAAACCGATTGTGTACTCACTGCAAGCAATATCGTTATCAATAGTGCCGGGGATGCAAACGCAGGGAATTCCGGCACCGGAAAGGTCACGAGCGCCGCGGAAGGAACCGTCACCACCGATTACAACAACACCCTTTACACCTAAAGAACGGCAATAATCTGCAGCTTTCTGAACACCTGCAGGAGTATTGTATTCTTCACTTCTTGCTGTATAAAGAACAGTACCGCCGTGATTAATAATATCGGAAACACTACGGAGGTTCATCTGAACAACATCACCGTTAAGAAGTCCGTTATATCCACGCTTAACACCATATACCTGAAGATTGCGGTTAATAGCTGCACGCACTACTGCTCTGACTGCAGCGTTCATACCAGGTGCATCACCGCCGCTGGTAAGAACTGCAATAGAATCAACTATCTGAGACATTTATATATACCTCCAAGGTCAAATTAATACATACTAATTATAATAGGAATATCCTGTAAATTCAAGTCTTTTTTATTATTCTCTGAATTTTAGTTTAACAGCACCGGTTCCCAGCTGATTTTCCAACTCCGAAATAAGAACATCATTCAGGTCAACCCATAAATTCACAGGAGCTTTCAAAACCTTTTTCTCCTCTTCAAGATAGAAAAATACAGGTGTCTGCCCATCAAAGATAGAAACCAGGTTACAGGCTTTTCTAAACAGCGGTCCATCCTTTTTATCTACCTTAAGGTAAAGGGATGCTGCACGGGATAAATCCTGAGGTTTAATTTGATGAGATTTTTCCCTTTTATCTGCTAAACTGATATTTTGTGAAGTGTTCTCGGTAAGCTCCTTATGCTCAGAAGATGATTTTTCTACCTTTTCCACGGTGTTTATGAGGATTTTAGAATCTTCATCTTCCCTGGAGCTTACTGTGCCCGATACGCAGATAACACTTCCTTCGTGAAGCATAGAGCCAAACTGTGAAAGGATTTTGGGGAACACAACAAGCTCCATAGAGCCTGACCTATCCTCAACTGTGAGGAATGCCATCATCTGATTAGATTTTGTTAATTGAGATCTGAAACGGGAAACAATGCACAAAATACGGACTCTATCCATATCCTTATACTTTCTTTCCCCTTCGTTTGTGATAATATCACCAATATTGTCGGTCTTTACCTTTCTTCTGTACCATTCGTATTCAGAAATAGGATGACCTGAAAGGTACATTCCTGCCATTTCCTTTTCCATATTAAGTAGTTCTGTTAAAGGAAATTCAGGTAAGTCAGGAATGGTAACAGAGGTCTGGGATGAGGTATCAATGTCACCGCCGAAAAGTGAAAGCTGACCGTCAATATTTTTGCGTTTTTCGTATTCAAGATCATCAAGAACAGATTTTGCCACAGTAAGCATCTGTCTGCGGTTTGCACCAAGGTCATCCAGAGCTCCGCATTTAATAAGGCTTTCCAATGCTCTTGAATTCATACTTTTACTGTAAAGCCTTGAACAGAAATCCTGCAAAGAAGTAAACTTTCCGTTTTTACGCTCGGAAATTATGGCATTAATAAAATTATACCCAAGATTCTTGATTGCCATAAGTCCATATCGGATATTACCTCCTGCAACAGTAAAACCGTGATCACTGAAATTAACATGAGGGGGTAAAACCTGTATTCCGTTATGATGGCAATCGGAAATATATACAGACATCTTGTTCTGATTATCAAGCACAGAAGATAGAAGTGCTGCCATATACTGCTTTGGATAGTGGTACTTAAGCCATGCAGTCTGATAGGAAATGTAAGCGTAGGAAGCCGCATGGGATTTATTGAAGGCATAGGATGCAAAGCTTTTCATTTCCTCGTAGACAGATTCGGCACAAACCCTGTCTACACCTCTGCGGATACAGCCTTCTACCTCAATGGTACCATCTTCTTTTACAAGACCATTGATAAAAACTTCTCTTTCCTTTTCCATTACATCGTGCTTTTTCTTACTCATAGCACGGCGGACAACATCTGCTCTGCCAAGGGAGTAACCTGCAAGCTTACGGAAGATCTGCATAATCTGCTCCTGATAAACTATACAGCCATAGGTAACATCAAGAATATCCTTAAGCAAAGGATGTTTATATTTAATTTTTTCAGGATGATGTCGGTTTTCAATATAGGTGGGAATACTGTCCATAGGGCCCGGTCTGTAAAGGGAGATAACAGCAATCAAATCTTCAAGGGATTCAGGCTTAAGCTGAACCAGAACATTTATCATACCCTGGGACTCAAACTGGAAAACACCCTCTGTGTTACCCTGTGCCACCATATTATAAACACCCTTATCCCCTTCCTTGATATTATCAAGGGAGAAATCAGGCTCTATTCTTTTAATGAGCTTAACGGCATCGCTGATAACGGTAAGGTTGCGAAGCCCGAGAAAATCCATTTTAAGAAGACCCAGTTCTTCCAAAGTTGTCATTGTAAACTGGGTAACAACCTGCTCATCATTTTTTGCAAGGGGAACATAATCCGAAACAGGTCTGTCAGAAATAATAACAAGTCGGAGGCCAAGCGGTCTTAGGAAGACAACATGTTTCCCC
>JAZQHL010000030.1:0-8384 GCA_045540595.1 Ruminococcus sp. | reverse complement strand
ACAGTTGCACCCACAACAATTGCTCCCACAACAGTAGCACCTACAACAGTTGCACCCACAACAATTGCACCCACAACAGTTTCACCTACAACAGTTGCACCCACAACAGTTGCACCTACAACAGTTGCACCTACAACAGTTGCCCCCACAACAGTTGCTCCTACAACAGCAGCGCCTACTACAGTTGCACCTGCTACTATTGTAGTAACAACAATAGCCCCCACCACAGTAGCACCCACTACAGTGCCCGAAACAACCGCTGAGCCTGTAACAGATGCAACAGAGCCCGCAACTACTGTGCCTGCTCCCACAGAGCAGACAAATGCTGTGGATACTCAGCCTGATGCTCCTGCTGACATTGTAGATACAGGTGAAAACCTTGTTGCACTTGTAATTTTCACTGTGATTGTATCTGCATTTGCAGTGTGTGTAATTATCAAAAAACGTACAGATAAATCTGCTGAATAATTATGACGTAAATATTAAAGACCGCTGACAATGCATCAGCGGTCTTTGTTTATATGTATGCGTTTATATTTATCTGTTAACTCCGAAAACACCTATAATGATCAACACGCAACAGATAATCTGTGGCATAGTCATACTTTCTTTCAGAAGTAACACTCCTGCCAGCACAGATACAACTGTTATCAGATTTGAGAAAGAAGCCGATCTTACAGGGCTTATTACCGAGGTTGAGTAGTTATAAAGCATAAAGGCAATAATGGAAGATGCAACGGATAAATACAGAATTGCACCCCAGAATTGCGGTGCTGAAACTGCATATATCAGTTCAGAGATGTAATTTCCTCTCAGCCCTGCCAGCGCAATTATGTTGAATCCTATGCTGCCTGCAAGGAACATAATGTATGTTCTCTCAAAAGGGGAGTAGTGCTCGGATTCTGTTCGACTTAAAATATTGAACACTGCAGCGCACAGTGTGGCACCAAGCAAAAGCACAATGCCGAACAGCTTGTTTTTTGCACCGTTATCAGAAAGAACACTGATTACTGCTATTGCACTAAGTGAAAGCAGTGAAAACAGAATCTGTGACAATGTGGGCTTTTCCTTGAGAAATACTGCACAGAGTATAATCACCACCACAGGCACTAAAGAAATAATGACTCCCGACATAGCGCTTGAGGTGTTTTCGATTCCGTAAAGCTCCAGAATGAAATATAACAGGGGTTGCGCCAGAGACATCAGCAGGATTCTTTTTTTGGGCTTTCCTTTGAATTTTAACTTCACAATGCCAAACAGCCACAGCAGATTAAGCACAGCAAAGGCTACAGTAAACCTCACTGCAAGTATTATCAGCGGGTGAGCATAAGAGAGCGCAACCTTTGAAAAAAGAAAACTGAAACCGAATATTATGTTCACAACAAGGGCGGCAATGCTACCCTTAATCTGTTTTGATTTATCCGTCATAAATGTTACCTGTCAAAAGATAATCAGAAAATCTTTGTTGTCCACTTGGTGCAGTCCCACACCTCATCAACCACATCAAGGTAAAACTCAGGCTCGTGACAGATAAGCAGAATACTGCCTCTGTATTCTATCAGAGCACGTTTGAGTTCTTCCTTTGCATCAACGTCAAGATGGTTTGTAGGCTCGTCCAGCAGAAGCACGTTTGTTTCTTTGTTGATAAGCTTACAAAGCCTTACCTTCGCCTGCTCGCCACCGCTGAGCACTCTTACCTGACTTTCAATGTGCTTTGTGGTCAGACCGCATTTAGCAAGGGCTGCCCTTACCTCGTGCTGACCAAGAGAAGGGAATTCCTTCCAGATTTCCTCAATGCAGGTCACGGTTTTGTCACCTGTGAATTCCTGTTCAAAGTAACCTGTCATCAGGTTATCTCCCAACTCAACCTTGCCCGAAAGTGGAGGAATAAGTCCCAGAATACTCTTGAGCAGAGTGGTTTTACCAATGCCGTTTGCGCCTACCAGTGCAATCTTCTTGCCTCGCTCCATATGTATGGTGAGGGGTTTTGACAAAGGCTCGTCATATCCGATAACAAGGTCTTCTGTCTCAAAGATAAACTTACCCGGTGTTCTGCCGACTTTGAAGTTGAACTCAGGCTTCGGTTTTTCCTGTGCAAGTTCTATAACATCCATTTTATCAAGAAGTTTCTGTCTTGACATAGCCATATTTCTTGTGGAAACCCTTGCTTTGTTTCTTGCAACAAAGTCCTTCAGTTCACTGATTTCCTGTTGCTGACGCTTGAAAGCCGCCTCAAGCTGAGCCTTCTTCATAGCGTGAACTTCTTCAAAGTGATGGTAGTCACCCACATATCTCTCAAGTTTCTGATTCTCCATGTGGTAGATTATGTTGATTACCTCATTGAGGAAAGGAATATCGTGAGAAATAAGGATAAATGCGTTTTCATAGTCAATAAGATATCTCTTGAGCCAGGTTATGTGCTCTTCGTCAAGATAGTTTGTAGGCTCGTCAAGGAGAAGGATATCAGGTTTTTCAAGGAGAAGCTTTGCAAGGAGCACCTTTGTTCTCTGACCACCGCTTAAATCTGTGACCTCTCTCTGAAGTCCCAACTCTGCAAGTCCCAGTGCACGGGCAACTTCCTCAACCTTAGCATCAATAACATAGAAGTCGTGAAGTGTGAGTGTGTCCTGAATTGTTCCCAGTTCCTCCAGCATTTCTGCCATGGAGTCTTCGTCTGCTTCTCCCAGTTTATCGCAGATTTCGTTCATCTTTTCCTCAAGTTCAAACAGATAGGAGAAAGCAGATTTCAGCACATCTTCAATGGTCATTCCTGCTTTCAGCACAGTGTGCTGGTCAAGATATCCCACACGGACATTCTTAGCCCATTCAATCTTACCCTCGTCAGGCATCAGTTTGCCCGTGACAATATTCATAAAAGTAGATTTACCTTCACCGTTAGCACCGATAAGTCCGATGTGCTCTCCCTTGAGCAAGCGGAAGGAAACATCGTCAAATATAGCTCTGTCACCAAATCCGTGAGACAGATGTTCAACATTAAGTATACTCATAATAACTCCTCTGAAATAACATCTTCCGCAAGTATAACATATTTACATCTTTTTTACAACTTAAGAAGCAACAAAAAGACAGCAGATGCCTAAGAAAACATCTGCTGTCTTACTTTGTATGTGTTTTATTCCTTGTTCTTCAGAACTTCATTGATTTTCTTAGCCTCAGCTTTTGCAGAAAGCAGGGTTGCAGTGTAAATCACCGCGTATACCACAATGAATACAGGAAGCACTGCAAGAAGGATAGAGAAGAAACTGTCAGCATAACCGATGATAGCACAAGCCCCGCAGGTTACCACCAGACAGCCAACACAATGAATGGCGGTGACAATGGGGAGGGGGAGTCTGGATTTTTTGAAAACTATGCTCAGTATACCAAAAAGTGCCGATGCAACAAGCCACACCAGGAATTCTTTAACAACTACGTTCCAACCGCCGATTATGAGCATACAGAGAATTGTCACAGGCATACCGATGCCGATACCGCCTACACATGCTAAAATTATATCTTTGATTTTCATAATTAATCTCCTTAAATTTTACTTTTGAATTCTTTGAAATATTTTCTTGAAATTGTCAGTGTTTCTTTGCCTTGTCTGAGTCTCAGGGTGTAGTTGCCACTGAACTCTGCAGAAACGGATTTTACAAAATCTATGTTTACAATCACACCCTTGTTGATCTGTACAAAGGGCAGAGAGATAAGGGTGTCTTTAAGTTCATAAAGCTTCTGCTTTGTGCTGTATGTTCCGTCTGTTGTTACTGCTGTTACCTTGCCTTCACTTGCTTCAAAGTAAATAACTTCAGATGCATTCACAAGGAACTGCTCGTCTTCTCTGTAAAGTATAAGTTTACCTGAGTTGTTAGCGGAATTTATAAAGTTCAGCAGAGCGGCAACCTCTTCAGATGCAATGTCACCTCTGATTATAAGCTCTGTTTCGCCTGTGTTCATAGGCTCCATAGTGATTTTCACTTGATTACCTCATTTCATTTGTTCTGTGACAATTATATATCATAAAACCATATTTGTCACATCTTTTGAGAAAATTAATTCTCGCTGTTGTTTTTTGATTCCATAAGTCTTTCCATTCCTGCACAGGCAAGACCGATACCCAGCAGAAGTACAGCACTTTCCAATGCTATGATATTCATAATCATCATTGCCACAACTGCAACACCCATAGCAAGAGCCACTGCCTTAAAAATAAGTCTGATCATTTCCATAAATTTTTTCATTGTTATTACCTCCAAATAATAAATATTGATTTTAATTTATATAAAAGCTGTGTGAACTTTCATAGTCTCTTCTGTAATAAAAGTCCAGAGCTGAGTTGTCAAGATTGTATACAATACTCCATTGAGTCTCTCCTTCATAAGAAACCGCCTCCATACAATCCCTCATATCCTGAGTGCTTTTTACATCAGATTTCATATCAAGAATTTTATCAAATCGGTTGTGGGATTCTTCATTGCCGATGCCATTTTTATAGCCCTCAGAAAGGTAGTGGTTAGTAACTGCGCTTGTTTCAGTAACAGTCATAACATTGTCGATGTATTCAACAACAACGGATTTACCGCTTTTGTCACTGATTGCAAGATGATGGGATGTGCCGATGGAAGAGTGCATATCATAGTTTTCAAGCAGAGCAACCGCCTCGTCAACGTCCTTTGCCTTGTCAAGCAGAAGTCTTATAGCACTTGTAGTGGTGAGGTCTGTCTTTTCTGTTTCCTGATTTGTGGTGCAGTTATCTCCTGCAAGCAAATCAGCAACACAGAGCCCCATTTCGTTGATACCGTCAAGGGGAACATATACGCCTGCAATGGCCATATATTTCTCAGAAAAGCTTTCAGGCGTGAATCCGTCACCGAATCCCAGAAAGTCAAGCCAGGTTGTGGAGTAGGATTCATAACCATCAGAAGGCTTTGTGTGAACAATCATAACAGAGCCGTCTTTGCCTTTCCAATCAAAGTTTCTTCCCATGATAGTGCCCTGAGAGGTTTCGGTAGTAAGTGTGCTGCAACCGAAGTCAAGTGAGATATCCTCAGGGTCACCCTTCCAGAATCCGCCTGACATAAAAGAAATAAGATATAGAGCCATATCTCTTTCGGAAGAAGCGCCGCCTTCGCTCAGGAATTTCTCAAAGCCGTAGTCGCCTTCATATTCCATATAGTAAAGACCTTCATCAAGTTTCTTTACACTCCCTGCAGCGGAAAGCTTTTCAGCAAAAACCATATAGCCGAGAAATGCAGTGGTGATTGTGACGGTCAGTATTACCGCAACTGTAATAAGTAATGCTTTCATAATTTTGTTTTTAGTTTTCATAGTAACACCTTCAATTTTGTTTTATTCCCTTGGAACTGTCTGTATTATACGAAATAAAAGGGTATTTGTCTTAAATAAATCAGTGTGTGGTAAAAAATCAGTCCCAAGATGCAAAAAAACGAGGGTGAAATGCTCTGAAAGCAGACGTATAAAACAAAAAGCACCTCTTCTGAGATGCTGTGAGTTGTGCCTTAATCCGCATTTCATATAAGGCTCCCTCCGTGAGGGAAGACTCCCTCACAGTGTGAGGGAGATGTCACGAAGTGACAGAGGGAGACAGGCTCAGTTAAGAGCTGTCACCGCAGGTGACTGAGGGAGTACTTAATCTGGAGCGGATGATGTACCTTTCATATATTAATAATCATCATCTCGTCAGATGGGGCGTGTATTAAATCAAAAGTTTCATCATCGCGACGGGCTAAAAATGCTCCACTGGAGCATTTTCTTAACGCCCTTTCGATTCCCATCATCTTATTCGTTCCACAAAAAAAACAGCACTCCTTTGAGTGCTGTTTCTTGTGGAGCGGATGATGGGAATCGAACCCACACGATCAGCTTGGAAGGCTGAAGTTCTACCACTAAACTACATCCGCATATTTGCAACGGTAGATATTATAGCATAACTACCGTTGCTTTGTCAATTGATTAATTTAAAAAATCTTCCATTACTGGGGTTTTGTTCCCTCAATACGATAAATATCCTGATCGTCAATATTGATATTAGGCAGGATAATAGGCTTGATGCCTGCGTTTGCAGTGATGGTTGTTACCATTGCTCTTGCATAGGGGAAGAGTACCTTGAAAGTTTCTGTGTGGATCAGTTCTCTTTTTGCAGCAGGGTCATAAGCAAAGATACCCACAAGCACAACCTTAACCTTCAGTTTGCTGTCCTCAGATGTATCTCCAACCTCTACCTCAAGCTCACCTCTGCAGACTGTGTTGGAAGAGTCTGTGGGGTATTTTACGTTGTAAGAAAACTTGTTTCCGATTTTAATCTGAACGTTAGGGTCAAGTCTGTTAACAAAAACCACGTCAGATACTGTATATGCTTTAAGGTCACAACATGCCATAAAAACAATCTCCTTTTATTATATGATTTATATAAAGAATTATACCACATTAACCTGAAAATGCAAGGGATACATTTTATGTATTGTTTTGGTCTCTGTTGATTTTTGAGGTGATAGTATGGTTTTGTTATTTTATGTTGAATGTATAGGGGCTGTACGGCAGATCTTTTCTGCCTTTATGCCAGTCTGAATACTGTTTGTATGATTTTATTCCGTCCTGCTCTATCTTGTAAATCTGAACACTTGTGTTTGTCTCAGGTCCATAATGGTCAAAGTCAGCGTGTAGTGTCAACAGTATATTCTTTTCTGAGTCATAAGCCAGATATACAAAGTATACATCACCGTATGAAGCAAAAACATTGAAGGTATTTAAAACCTGCGAATCGATAATCAGGTTAACCTCAGTTGGTGAAGAAAGGTTTTTTTGCAGATATGCAACGTGTCCGTCGAATCGGATTTCTCCTATGCGTGGATTTTCAGATGCCGTTACATTCTGAATTCTGAGTTCACATTTCTCAGCAGTATTTATCACCTCGTCAGCATCCCAATTCTTTTGAAAGTTAGCCTGATACAGCTTTTTGAACAAAATCATCGATAAGTTGCTTTCATTGCAGAGTAGTTCGGGGTGCCATTGATTACGATATATGTTGAATAGCAAAGTGTATGCTGATTTGTTGCATTTATCTATTGCAGAGTTAAAGTAAGCAAAGAATAATTCAGGTTCGTTCACACGATAAAGATGTGCCAGAAGTTCATAGGAAACCTGGGCTTGCAAATCCTCAAACTCTTTATCATTTCCATACATATTAACAATTGATTCCATTAGTTTAACTCCGATGCTCTTATCAGTGTTACTGCTGACGCCGAAAAGGTGGCCGTATGCTTTCACAAAAATCTGCTCAGGGGTCAGGTGTCGCATGGAAATGCTGTCTGATCCTTTTTCGTAAAAGAGTTTTGCTTGCTCAATAAGATCTTTGTTGGCAATGCTTAATTGCAGGCCATTGTAAAACTGTTCTTTTGCGTCTTTTTCAAAAGGCGGAGCCTGGGTTTGTTTTCCGAAAAACCACACGGGCATATGAACACGACCTGTATATGTTTCAACCTTGGGTATATCCTCCTGAGATAAACCTGCTATAACAGGGATAACAGGAATCTGATTTTTCTTAGCAAGGGGTATTTCTTTTTCTAAAACATATCCTGAATCAAGGATATTGGGAGTCAGCAAAAGAATAAAAACATCAGAATCTGAAATAGCGCTTTGTATCTCTTTGTCATAGTCTTCGCCTGCAGTCAGGTTGCGGTCATACCATATTGCTACATCAAGCTTTTCCAGTATATAATCAGCAAGTTTTTCGCAAAGGGGAAGAGACTCTTCATCAGAATGTCTGTAACTGATAAAAATCTTTCTTTTACCTTCAGGCTGAGTCATCTGCCCTGTCTGTGAATCTTTTCTGGTAATAAACGACACATACTTAAACATAAATCATATTCTCCGTTTATTGAAATAAAAAGCGGATTGAACTCCGTTGAAAGAGTTAAATCCGCTGTCTGGCTGGCTGGGCTACGAAAAAGATATTTTCAGTAGTTTTGCGTATGAATTCGAACTCTCACATCTTTTGGTGAAATCGTTCGCTTTTGCTCACGGTGAAATCCAAAACAAGTTTTGGATGAAATATTTTGCCTTTCGGCAAAATGTGAAATTAAATCCACCCACTCGCCGTCGAGGCGAATTTCACACGCCGTAGGCGTATTTCACATTGCGAAGCAATATTTCACCCACCCGCAAGGGTGTATTTAGTTGAAAACGACAGATTCCTGTCGGAATCTGTCTTTTTCTGGCTGGGCTGGCGGGGTTCGAACCCCCGAGTGACGGAGTCAAAGTCCGTTGCCTTACCGCTTGGCTATGGCGCCATATTAAATTTATAAAACTATTATATGCAACAATAACAGTTTTAATGACTCCGACGGGAATCGAACCCGTGTTAC
>JAZQHL010000029.1:0-3360 GCA_045540595.1 Ruminococcus sp. | reverse complement strand
GCACAGGTACAGGCAATACTTATGTGCATACAGACAAACCATACTATTCACGATGAAGACCGTATGCGTTTTGAGACTGACGAATTTTATGTGAAGTCGGAATCAGAAATGCGAGCACTTTTCCCGCAATATCAGCAAGCCTTTGATAATACTCAGATTATTGCCCAAAGATGCAATGTGGAGTTTGAATTCGGCAAACGTAAGCTTCCCGTTTTCGATGTACCAAACGGTGAAGACCATTATCAGTATTTCCGCCGTCAGTGCTATAACGGACTTTATAAACACTACGGAAATAATCCGGATAATTCAATTGTTGAACGACTTGAGTTTGAACTTTCCACCATACATCGTATGGGATTTGTTGACTATTACCTCATCGTCAATGATTTTATCCAGTACGCAAAAAGTCAGGGTATCCCTGTGGGTCCTGGCAGAGGCTCAGGCGCAGGCTCACTTTGTGCTTATTGCATTGGAATCACAGGTATCGATCCTATAAAATACAATCTTCTCTTTGAACGTTTTCTTAATCCCGAGCGTGTATCTATGCCTGACTTTGATATTGATTTCTGCAAAGACAGACGTGGTGAGGTTATAGATTACGTTATCCGTAAATACGGCTATGACCACGTAGCACAGATTATTGCTTTTGGCACAATGGCTGCAAAAGGTGTTGTCCGTGATGTGGGACGTGCTCTGGGTCTGCCTTACAGTACCTGTGATACAGTGGCAAAACTCATTCCTTTCGAGCTTAATATGACTCTCAGCAAAGCCCTTACAATCAGCAAGGACCTGAAGAATAAGTATGATACCGACCCCGAGATCAAGCAACTTATCGACTTATCTCTTGGACTTGAGGGTATGCCTCGTCATGCAACAACCCACGCAGCAGGAGTCATCATTTCTGACCGTCCTGTGTCAGACTATGTACCTCTTGCCAAAAACGACGAGCAGGTAGTTACTCAGTTTACTATGACCACCCTTGAGGAACTGGGACTTCTTAAAATGGATTTTCTGGGACTTAGGAACCTGACAGTAATCAACGATGCTGTTAAACTTATTCGTCAGGTTGAGCCCGATTTCACACTTGACAGAATCGACGAGGGTGATAGGGGAGTATACAGTATGCTCTCACTGGGTAATACTGAAGGTGTTTTCCAGTTTGAGTCACAAGGTATGAAAAATGTTCTTGTCCAGCTTAAACCCGAATCTCTTGAAGATCTGATTGCTGTTATCTCTCTTTACAGACCGGGTCCTATGGACAGTATTCCTACCTACATCGAAAACAGACATAACCCACAGAAAATCAGATATAAGCATCCCTTGCTTGAAGACATACTCAACGTTACCTATGGCTGTATTGTTTATCAGGAGCAGGTAATGCAGATCTTCAGAAAACTTGCGGGCTATTCTCTTGGTCGTGCTGATGTTGTACGCCGTGCTATGAGTAAAAAGAAGCACGATGTTATGGAACAGGAACGAGAGATTTTCATTAACGGTCTTGTGGCGGAAGATGGCACAGTAGAAGTAGAAGGCTGTATCCGTCGTGGTGTTGATAAAGCAACTGCAGAAAGTGTCTATGATGAGATGAAGAGTTTTGCTTCTTATGCTTTCAACAAATCCCACGCAGCTTCTTATGCTTTTATTTCATACCAGACAGCATGGCTTAAGTACCATTATCCCAAACAATATATGGCGGCACTTCTTTCAAGTGTTCTTGACAATCAGAACAAAATGGCTTCCTACATAACCGATTGCCTCAGAATGGGTATTCAGGTGCTTCCGCCTCATGTGAATTACAGCGCACACGGATTTACTGTTGTTGGTGGTAATATCAGGTACGGCCTTATGGCAATTAAGAATCTTGGATATAATTTTATCGATTCTATTATCAATGCCAGAAAAATGGGTGAATTTACTTCCTTGCAGGATTTCTGCAAAAGACTTTACACAGGTGGTATGAATTCCCGTTCTTTGGAAAGTCTTATTAAGTGCGGAGCTCTCGATGAACTTGGTCTTAATCGCAGACAGATGCTTAATATTTCAAAATCCGTTATGGAAGACCTGGAATACGAAAAACGCAGGAATATTGACGGGCAACTTTCTTTATTTGAAAGTTCTTCAGATTCAAGTGTAACCTCATCTGTAACAGTACCTGATTTACCTGAATTTCCTTTGTCAGAACTTTTGAATATGGAAAAGGAAATGGCGGGTATGTATCTTTCAGGTCATCCTCTGACAGAGTATGAATGGTATTCAAAGAAACATAAAACCGATCGCATCGGTGATATTATCACAGGTGAAGGTCACAGAGTCTACAAAGATTCTGACAGAGTCAGAATTCTCTGTATAGTTTCAAAGTATAGAACACAGATTACAAAGAGTAATCAGATGATGGCTTTTCTCACAGTAGAAGACAGATCTGGTTCTATTGAACTTATAGTTTTCCCAAAGACTCTTACCCAGTATGGCTCCTTGCTGTACGAAGGCTCTGTAATTTCTGTAATGGGTACAATCAGTTCCCGTGAAGATGAAGATTCAAAGATTCTTGTGAATACTGTTGAGAAGGTGGAAAAGGGGAAAGAGCCTGTTTCTAATAGTTCTACAACTGAGCCTTCTATTAAATCACATGATTCATATTCTGATGCTTCTGTCAGAGAAAGATCTCACACTGAAAACGTAACAGTTCCTGCGAATCCATCAGCAGATAAAAAGCCTTCTTTGTATCTTAAAGTTGATACTAAGGATGGTCCGCTGTTTATCAAAGCACGCAGACTTATAGAGATTTTTGACGGAACAACTCCTGTTTACTTTTATCTTGAGCAGGATAAAAAAGTCCTTCGTGCACCATCAGATTTGTGGGTTTCACTGAACGATGTCCTTATTTCTGAACTAAAAAATCAACTTGGTGAGGACTCGGTTAAAGTAAAATTTACATAATAATAAAAAACACTTGAATTTACAACATTTTACTATTATAATTAAATGTGTATTATTTTTACCTGGAGGTATATTATAATGTCTGAAATTGCTAACTCTATTGCCGTGCTGACCAGTGGTGGCGACGCACCCGGTATGAACGCTGCTGTCAGAGCAGTTGTTCGTGCAGCTATTAACCGTAATTTAAAGGTATACGGCGTTAAGAGAGGATATAACGGTCTTCTTAACGGTGATGTTGTGGAAATGAATCTTCGTTCTGTTTCTGATATCATCAATCATGGCGGTACAGTTCTTTACACTGCAAGAAGTGAAGAGTACAACACACCCGCAGGTGTTCAGAAGGCAGCAGATTACTGCCGCAGCCTTGGTGTAAAGGGTGTAGTAGTAATCGGTGGTGACGGTTCCTTCCGCGGCGCTCGTGAC
>JAZQHL010000028.1:0-33795 GCA_045540595.1 Ruminococcus sp. | reverse complement strand
TTCTTTTTATTAACCCCTATTCCAATCACATCAATTATTTTTGGTTTTATTTTAAAATCAAAGGGATACAAGTACAAGAAAAATATAATAGTCGGGTTTATAATGACATTTTTTCTATGTATATACGGCTTGTTTACCTTTTTGTTTTAATGATATCTTTTTCGGTGCGACGTGCCAAAACAGACTTCTCTATTGATACAATCGTGTCAATAGAGGGATCACTGTTTTATCGTTAATTTATAGCGAGAACCTTAGTATTTAAGCAGAGAATAAAAAACAAGCGTTGCAGTTTGAAGGAGTAAGTTGATACTCCCCCTCATCTGCAACGCTTTTTTGTTGTTATTTTTAATATAGTTTTGTTATAAAACCGGTAAAAACAATAAACCTATCGTTAAATTATAGGGGTATCGTTAAACGGCTGAATTTTTGTTTCAGCTCGACAAATTGGAATTTACTTAATAGATAACTGTTTATCTCTTATCTTCAAACATGCCTCAATATGCATAATCCAGTGTCTTGAAAACGGCATCTGTATCAATCCTCTTACATCTTTTCCACACCAGTAATCTATTAACCAATAGGCGTTTTCATCATCACTTACTACATTGAGTGTCTCTAAGTGTTTTCTTCTTTCATCGGATATTTTCTCTTTCATATCGCTATATGTCAGTGCCTTTAAAATCTCTTTTGTAGATTTTGAGACATCACCAATATAATTATACAATTCTTCAACAGACAACTTCTTTGAGAACTCTCCGATTTCTTCTTTTACAAGTTCATTTGCAGTTGTAATAATCGGAGATTTTATGCGGTTTTGATAATCGCCCACAAACAAAATTTGTTCATCATTTGCAATAAGCGAATGTGCTACAATATCCTCAATACGAAAGATATGCCATAAGGAATATGCAATCGTTTTGTTATGATAACCTTTAGCATTCAAATAAGGCATGGCACAAAAATCAGCATCTGACAATTCAGCCTTAAACTGCATAATTTGTTCCATAAGAGCCTTGCGAAGCTCTAACAATGTATCTATGCCAGCTGCAAAAGTATCTTTCTTCTTAATTTGTAACTGTAAGGTCTTATTCATTTCTGCCCATTCTTTATTCATAAATTAGCACCTCGCTAAATTCAAGTTTATCGAGTTGATTATATCACAAACCTGAAAATAAAATTATTTACATAAAAATCCGTTTGTGATTCAATGTTCTCTCAGACACCAAAAGACTTGTGTTAACAAGGCTTTTGCTTGTGTCGTGAGGTTATTATATCACAACAAATAAAATTATAGCAATATAAACTTGTTATTACACCTCCACCTCACTACCATTCTTGAAGCTGAACACCACACTTCCGTCTGCGTTGGCATTAACTTTATCAACTGTTGTGTGCCAGAGGGTCGGGGTGAACTTTATATCCAGTACATCAAGTTCACGCAGGACGAAGAGGAAGGCACTCAAGTTATCTGCCTGATACAGCCTGAGTTCTCGCTTTTGTTGTAAAATTTCATATCGGCTTTTTTGTTTTTCGTGACGCTGTGCAAGTGCATCGTATCGGTAGAGGTGGTTCTCCTGATTTTGAATTATCAAAAATGCAACGCTCGTGAATTTCCGTTCATTGTATCAATTAGCGATAGTGTTGCCAAAAAGTGAGAAGACACCCGAAAGGGTGTCTTTTCTTTTTGTTATGGAAAGATTATGAAACGAGTGTAGCAAGATCAAAGGGCTTGAATTATGCAGGTGCGTGCTTTGGTTGCACTGTGTCTTGTGCCGACTACTCAGAACTTGAATTATAAATCGGACTGTTATATAATATTACTCATAATTCCTTATTCTTGTGGAGTGAAAATATGAGCGAAAACAAAGAAATACTGGGCACTGCGCCGATTGGTAAACTGCTGTTCAGATTAGCCGTTCCTACGGTGGTGGCCCAGCTTATCAATATGCTTTACAACATCGTTGATCGTGTCTATATTGGTCATATGCCTGTTGATGGTGATCTTGCACTTACGGGTGTTGGAGTATGTATGCCCATTATTTTGATTATATCGGCTTTTGCCTCTCTGGTTGCCTCCGGTGGTGCACCAAAAGCATCTATATCTATGGGTAAGGGAGATATGGATTCAGCCGAAAAAATTATGGGTGGCTGCTTTTCTTTGCAGATTATTATTTCGGCTGTTCTGACTGTTGTTTTACTGATCTGGAATAAAGATTTACTTTCTGTGTTTGGCGCAAGTAAAAACACCATACAATATGCTTCTGATTATATGAACATATATGCTGTCGGTACAGTTTTTGTTCAATTAACCTTGGGAATGGGAGCCTTTATCACCGCACAGGGCTTTACAAAAATCAGTATGCTTACGGTACTCATAGGTGCTGTAAGCAATATTATTCTTGATCCCATTTTTATTTTCGGAGTTAATCTGGGAGTAAAAGGTGCGGCTTTGGCAACGATTCTTTCTCAGGCCATTTCTTGTGTATGGGTGATTACATTTCTTTGCGGTAAGAAATCTTTTCTTAAACTCAGAAAGCATAATTTTCGCATAGATGCTAAAATTATTTTACCTTGCATTGCACTTGGAACTGCAACCTTTATTATGCAAAGCAGTGACAGTGTAATTTCGGTTTGCTTCAATTCTTCTCTGCTGAAATATGGCGGTGATATTGCTGTAGGTGCCATGACTATACTTACAAGCGTTATGCAGTTTGCAATGCTGCCTATGCAAGGAATTGCACAGGGAGCACAGCCAATATTAAGTTATAATTACGGTGCAAAAAAAGCTGAGCGTGTAAAGAAGACTTTCAGAATGTTGCTTATTTCTTGCCTTGTTTATTCTTTTGTTATTTGGGGAGCGATAATGTTGTTTCCGCAAATGTTTGCAGGGATATTTACACCTGACAAGGTACTGATTGAATTTACTTCAACGGCACTTCGCGTTTATTGTGCTGTGATGTGTATCTTTGGTGTTCAGATTGCTTGTCAGATGACGTTTGTTTCTATTGGCAACGCAATATGCTCTATTATTGTTGCTATCGTTCGTAAATTCGTTCTGCTTTTACCTATTATTTATCTGATGCCGCAACTTATGGCAAACAAAACTATGGGTGTTTATACAGCTGAGCCCGTGGCTGATGTAATAGCCGTAACCTTTACAGCTGTTCTTTTTTCCGTTCAGTTTAAAAAAGCGCTGAAATCTTTAGAATAAAAACAAGCGGTTCAGTATGAAAGGGACTCAGATAATCAGAAGGTTTGGCGGAGAAGTAAGGTTTTATTGTTTGACAACCAAAACCGACAAAGGGCATAATGTTAAAAGGTGATTACAAATGATTTATATGCGTGACGATACGTTTTTTCCCTGGAGCGAGATAGTGTCAATGATGTACGACAGGCAACTTGACAATCGGGACAACAGGATTGTTAAAGTTTTGTACTCAACAGACTCTACAAAAAGATATGTGGTTTCAGAAAATCAAAATATGTATACTTATGAACTTGAGGTTATAGAGCGGCTTGAAGACGACGAGTGGCGATATATCTGTGATGTGGAGGGAGCACTGCCTGCACAGTGGGTGCCTTTTTACAACGACAGCAGAAAGTCTCTCTTTGACAGTATGGACGAATTAATGAAGGAACTTGTGAACCAACCTGAATATAAAAAGTTTTTTATTTAATGCAGTCCGATTAAGAAAAAAGATAAATTCCAACTTGATAATCTGATAATAAAGAACCCGCAGTTGTGCTGCGGGCTTTTTTATTTGGCAGGATTATCAAGAAACTAAGGGAATCTTTGTGTGTTATGCCAATTTTAAACAGAATACGTAGAAAACCTTGCGTATACCTTTCTATTTGCATCGTAATATGATAAAATTTATATAGGAATATACTGTGTTATTATGCCTTTTAAAATAAACTCGGGGGAGAGGATTTTTTTGAAAAATCTTCTTACTAAAGCAATTTCGGTGATGCTTTCTGTTATGGTGGTTTTATCCTGCCTTACAGCAGTTGCTATCCCTGCTTCTGCTGCCACAGAAAACGGCTATGACCGCGGTTATGACGGCGGCTTTGCAGGTGACGGCAAAATATACTGCAAGGGTCTGGATTTATCCTCGTGGCAGAAGGACGCCGTAAACTTCACTGCTATTGCCGCATCGGGATATGATTACATAATCCTCAGACTCGGTACCTCAAAGATGACTGCAGTTGACCCTTGCTTTGAAGAATTCTATGCAAGCGCCAAGGCTGCTGGCCTTGACGTAGGTGCATACTTCTACTCCTATGCTACCACACAGGCTGCAGTGCAGGAGGATATTGCAAAGTGTAAAGAGTGGCTTGGTGACAAGAAGTTTGAATATCCTTTCTACTTTGACTATGAAGACAAGTCTCAGGCTGACCTGCCCACCGCCACAGCTCTGAATATTATCAACACTTTCATCAATGCTTTTGTTGAGGAAGGATACCTGATGGGTCTTTACAGTATGAAGAGCTGGATGACTCAGAACTGGATTACATCTTCTGCTCTTCCCGCAACCTACGAAGGCTGGGTGGCTCACTATGCAGGTGACGGCACCTATGATGCAGGCTATGATAAGTATGGCAATACATACAGCACTCAGTATGGTATGTATCAGTGGACAGACAAACATTATTTTACATACAATGGTGTGAAGTACGGCCCCTACGATGCTGACCTGTGTTATAAGGATTATCCAGCCATTGTCAAGGAATACGGCTTTAATAACTACGAGCCTTCGGGTACATCTGCTGCAAGATTAAATCTTCAGGAAGCCATAGCCCTTGCAGAGGGTATTTCTCACAGAGATTACACAGAGGCTACAATCACAAAAATCAGAACAGCCTACAAGAATGCCCGGGCTGTTCTTGCGGATGTTGCATCTACGGAGGAAGTGCTGAAAAATGCAGAGGCAACTCTGACAGCGCTCCTTGCAGCAACAGGATCAAACACCATTGCATATAATAACGGCGGTATTGAGATAAAGGGCAGAAACCGAAGAATTACTGCTGGTGACTGTGTGCTTTACTCTCCTACATGGAATGACGGACTTATCACTGTAAGCAATGCAAACATTGCCTACACAGTGAACGTTGTGTTCAAGTGGGACGCAAATCAGGGTTTCAATGTGGTTAAGTCTGTAACCACGGGTATCGGGGTAGATACTCCTTCGATCCAGCTTGGCAGTGATGAATTCCTGATTGCTGCTCATAATTGGGAGGATGGTGTTACTGACGGAGCAATTGAGGGCAGTGGTGAAAACTACAAGTTGCTTATGAATCTTCAGGTTGGTGACAGAATAAGACTTTCGGGTGCAACAGCCCTGAACAACGGCACAGATGTGGAGCCTGCAGCATTTGCCAAGTTCCTGCCTGAGAAGTCAGTTGCTCTTTACGGCAGAAACTCTGCAGTAACCCCCGGCGGAGCGGTGCTCTTTACCCCTGATTTCAACGGAGGTCTGCTTACATCTGCAAACTCAAATACTCATCTGACCCTTAACCTGCGTTCCAGATGGGATAACGACCAGAACTCCTGGGTTGTGACAGAGAAGTGGAACGGCTCGGGTGTTGAGGGAGAAAGCTCCAATATTGAGCTTGAGTCAGACGAAATCCTTTTTGCTACGCACTATAACCTTGATAGTTCTGCAAGTATATATAACTGGGGCATGATGAACGAGGCCAGAGTGGGTGATAAGATTACCTTCTCAGGTATCAGTCCTCAGTCCTACACTCAGGCGGTTTCCGTAGCTGCAAACATTTCCTTCAGCGAGGGCGCATCGGCAGAAACTCCTGTGCCCGAAAAGGTCACAGATGCTATTGTTTCTGCAACTGCTACCGGCAATACAGAATTCAACGCTTCCCTTACAGACGGTGTGGCAGATACTGACCTTGAGGGTGAATGGTTTGGTTTCCTCAACGATGCAGAAAGTGATGACTGTAACACGGTTTCAGGCACAGGCTCTGTAACAATTGACCTTAATAAAAGATATAACATAAGCACAATTCTTGCTCATTTCTATGTGGGCAACGGTACAGATACAATCAACGGACAGACAGTAGGTGCGCCAAAGTCGGCAAAGGTTTATGTTTCTGTTGACGGCAACACCTTCTATGAACTTGGTGATATGCCTCTGGGTGAATGCTCTGTGGGTACCTGCTGGGCTACATATTCAGATGCAAACGCTGTGGCAAGATACATCAGACTCGATGTGGAGTGTGAATACACCTGGACTCTTCTCAATGAGATTCAGGTGCTGGGCACAGCAAATACTGCTACAGGTGAAAACGTGGCTCTCGGCAAGGAGTGTGTATCTCCTGCGTATACAGGTTCACCTTACACTGCATCTCTGACAGACGGCAAGGCAACAAGCATTTTCCAGGCAGGTGTCAACAATTCCTCCTGGTTTGGCTTCTACAACTCAGGAAACGAGTCCACAGGTAACATCAACCCCAATAACAGCAATCGCGGTATTGCTACCATTGACCTTGAGGGTGTGGCAGAGATTACAGGCATCAATATCCATACCTTTATGGGTACAAACACCGTAGGTGCAACAGCCTTTGACTACATAAACGTTTACTATTCAATGGACGGTGTTGCCTACGATTATCTGGTTACAATCAACCCCACAGCAGGACAGACTGCTCCTTACTGGGCGTCCTATGATACAAGAGCAAAACCGGTATATGCCAGATATGTGAAGTTTGCAGTAAGCGCTACTGCAGGTGAACTTATCCTTATTAATGAAATTCAGATTACAGGCACTATGCTCACAGGAAACTCCGCTTCTGATGAAGGCTCTATGTCCAACGTTGCATTGGTAGGTACATTCAATAACTGGAACGCAACCCCAAACATGCAGACTGTTGATGAAAATACAGTTTCTGTGACTATGGAACTTGCAAAGGGTGTGTATGAGTTCAAGATTCTGGGCGGTAACTCCTGGTATGGTCACTCAGGTACCATCAATAACACAACTGTTCTTACCTCCGAAGAGGGTGTGCTCTTTGTTTATGACGGTGCAAACAACTGTGTGCTCAATGCATCAGGCGGTGTTTACACCTTTGTATACAACAAGATGACAAACTATCTGCAGGTTTACTATACTCCCGATACCTGTTATCTGCGAGGCAGTTTCAACGATTGGGGCACAGATATAGTAATGACAGAGAATGAGGACGGTACCTTCAGTGCAACTGTGGTTCTTCCTGCAGGTGATTATGAGTACAAGGCTGCAAACGAGGACTTCTCTATGGAGTGGCCTCAGTTCAACGCAACACTGCACCTTGACAGAAAATCCGAGGTAACTTTTACTCTGGATATTCTTTCAGATTCAATCACAACCGTCATAAAGGGACTTGAGTGCACAGTAACCTTCCTTGATAAAAACGGCAATGTGATTACCGAACAGACTGTTGATACGGGCACTTCTGCTCAGGCTCCTGAAGCACCTGAATATGAGGGCTACCGCTTCACAGGCTGGAGCGAGTCCTTTGATAATGTGACCTCTGATATTACCGTAAAAGCCAGATACGAGAAAACTATCGGCTCACTTAAAATCAATATTACAGGCGGCTCAGGTTTCACTATTTCTATAGGCGGCAGTGCGCCCCGTCCCCAGGGTACAACCTACATAAATTCAAAAGCACCCATTGGCGCAAATGTCACAGTTACAGCAAATGCTATTGAGGACAGAACTTTCTTAGGTTGGCTGAATCCTGAAAACGGTCAGATACTGACTACAGAGTACAGCTATTCGTTCACAGCAACAGGTAACGATTTCTATAAGGCTTTGTATATAAACTCAATTGAAGGAGTAAATACAGTTATTTTCTTTAATGCTCAGGCAGGCGGCGGACTGGGTAAAATCCTTGATATGCAGTACTATGCAGCAGGTGATGATATTGTAGTACCTGCAGACCCCACACAGGTTGGTTTTGACTTTGCAGGCTGGAGTATGACTGTGGAGGAAATCAAGGCAGCAGTTGCAGCAGGGGAAGATGTAACGGTAACTGCAAACTGGGAACTTCAGAAGATATACATATCAGTAGAGGTAGCAGGCGGTACAGCAACGGGAGCATCAAATGATGCAGGAGAGTTTCTTGCAAACAATGCGGTAACCTTAACAGCAGAAACCGCCCCCGAAGGCAAGAAGTTTGCATACTGGACCATAGACGGAGTGGTCAAGAGTTACGACGAAGAGTTCAAGTTCTATCCCTCAAAGGCGTGTAAGGCAGAGGCAGTGTTTATAGATGAATCAGTAGAAATTGATTATCAGATTATTGTAAACGTAGACAGAATTGATACAGTATCCGTTACAGGTAAAAACGTATTCTATTACAGCTGGTATGTACCTGTTGAAAAAATGGGAGTAACCTTTGTAAAAGCAGGTGTCCTTGCAGTAAACAAGGAGAACTACGCAGGTGAAAATCTGTATGTGGGCACAGCAGACAGCAATGTTTACGACAGATCACCTTCAGGTGCAAATCTTAAACCCATAAACTCATACTCCTGGACAAAGGGCAGTGTTGCCGCAGGTGATACCTGGGTGGCAATGGCTTATGTTCAGTACAGAACAGCAGACGGTGTGCTTCACACAATTTACTCAGATGTTGTTGAAGCCACAAAGTAAAGCAATAAATCAAATCTTTCTTAATAAACAAGCCCTTCAGATTTACTCTGAAGGGCTTGTTGCTATGTTTGGTTTCAGGGTCGGTTTACTACGCCGATGAAGAGGGGTAGTCCGTCATATCCTGTTATTACAAATATAAAGGGACGGTCAAGGACAAAGTCGATTTTATTCTCAGGAGGTAATCCTGCACCATAAAGCTTTAATTCAGTGTATGCCGTGGCGGTGACACCCTCTTCGTCAATGACAACTCGGGCACCGTGGTCTACACCTGAGATTGCGGCGGTCTGCTCATTACTGAGCAAAGGTGTGAAGTCGGCAGATGAGAAATCAAAACAGTCTGTAACACCTAAGTTTTTCAGTCCTTGGGTTAAATCCAGATTTGATTTTACGTCAAACTTTGGTAAAGACAGAGTTACTTTCAGTTCTTTTTTTTGCTCCCATTCTGCACTTTGAGTAATAAAGGCAAGCGCCTCTTTATCTCTGAGTAAATCCTGAGGAGTTACACCTTCGTCAGGCAGGACAAAATACATATTTCCGCTACCCTGAAGTCTTTTCTTTGTAGCACCGAATTTATCCCCCCAATAATATGTACCGTAGTTCTCGGTCTGATTCATAAATTTGCAATACACGTTGCGGTCAGGACTGTGAAAGACACCGGTTGTGTTATTCTTTTCAGAAAACTCAACATCCCACTTTGCCTGAAAATAGATTGTGGTTGCAAGAGTCATCAGAGTCCGAGGATCCAATTCAATGTTTGAAACGTAATCACTCAGAAGTCCTCCCGTCTGCTGGTTGAGCCAGCTTTGCAGAGCTTTGTCCGTATTTTCGCTTCCCATTTCTACTTGAAAGACAGAGGCATAATAGTTTTCTGCCAGAGTGCTCACTGTGCTTTTGTTGAATTCAATGTCTTCGTTCAGCCACAGTGAACTTGCCAGAATACTGGTAACTGCTCCGTCGTCGCTGTAGTTTGCATTCCACACAGCGTGGGCTTGTGTGCGAAGGGAGTCCATATCCTCTGCATCAAGCAGGTCAAGTATCTGCTGACGGGTGTTGCCTTCACTTGTTTCTGCAAGCATGGAGAGTGCCATATATACATTCAAAGGAGAATATACGAGGTTTTTGTTTTCTGAGTCTTTCAGAAACTCCGATGCAGTAGCTTGTAAAAATCCGTCAAGGTTTTCTCCTGCACCTCCGTATTCTCTTTGGTTGTTTCGGTATTCTTTCCACGCTTCATATCGTTCTTTAAAATCGGGGAGCAATTCACCTTCGGGATAAGCGACGGTTTCAGGGTACTGAGCCTCCACAACTGCATAAGCGCTGAGAATTGTCGGGTTGTTATTGATGTTTTTGGCAGAGAAGAACACACCCAATCCGATAATTACCGCAAGGGTTGCCGCAATGGGAGCAGCCCACTTTATTCTATGCTTTTTTGTTTTACTTTTCGGTGACTTGCGGGCACGTTCTATCAAATCACCGTCCACCATACCGATGGCGTCCTGAAGTTTATCTGATTTCATACAAAAATTCCCTCCTTTTCAAGATAAGTTGCAAGTTTCTTTCTTGTTCTGAGAAGCATCATCTTGACCTTGCTCTGAGTAAATCCGTATTTTATGGCAATCTCTTTTATTGACAGGAAGTACCAGTACCTGTTAAGAAAAATGTTGCATTCCTCAACAGACAATGCGCGCAGAAAGTCTGATACGATTTTTGCCAGTTCCTTTGCCTCAACCTGCTCTGATATGTTCATTTGTGAAGGAATGCACTCCTCCAGTTCGTTGAAAGATATACATACCCTGTAGGAGCGCTTTTTGGCGGATTTTCGTCTGAGCAGGTCAAGGGACAGATTCCTTGTAATCATTCCCAGATACGAGGACAGTGGTGAGGGGTTGTCGGGAGGAATTGAATTCCAGGCTTTCAGATATGTATCGTTCTCACACTCTGCTGCATCTTCTTTGTTTCCGAGAATCCTCTCGGAAATACTTCGGCAGTAGGTACCGTATTTGATTTTTGAATGTTCTATGGCAGACTCGTTCCGTTGCCGGTACAGTTCAATTATCTTCTGGTCTTCCATGGTCTCACTTCCTGAATATGGACTTGGATGTTTCATCTATATATACGAAAAATAAGAAAAAAGGTCACACATATATCTTAAAATATTTTATCGCAGAAAACAAGAACAGTTCAGTTCGTTTCAGCGTGCTGAAATAATAATCCCGTTTTTTCGTTAGTTTGTACAATATAATAAAAAATCTTTATCTATAATGATAAAATTTATTTATTGTGAGGTGAAAATCCTTGCTTTGAGGAATGTTCTGGTGTATATTTATTATGTATAAATGTGTAAATTGTACATGGTGTGCGTGTACAAATTCAGACATCAGGAGGATTCTTATGAAACGCAATTTTCTAAGACGTGTTCTGGTTTTGGTTCTATGCCTTTGCCTGAGTCTGTCTGTGCTTCCTATGGGAATGCACGTGGCAGATGTTGAGGCTGTCAGCGGAGTCAATTCTCTGACCTGCGCAGGCTTTATTTCCAACTCAACAGCACGTGCTTACATCGATGCAATGATGAAGTATTACATCAACTCAAGCTCCACCTTGCAGTCTACCCTTAACAACGGCAACTCGGTTGTCTTTATGTTTGAGGGCGGCTCTGATAACTACTGGAGCGGTACCACCTATTACAACGGTGCTTATAACACCCGTACTCAGGCGGTATGCATTGTTGTAAAGATGAACTCCAGCGGTAACGCAGAAATTGCGTATTACTGTGAGAACAGTTCCTCAATTCCCAGTGAACCTACCTGGTGTACAAACGGTGTTGCCTATTCAGGCTCAACCACACTGATGGACGGTACATATTCGTTCTTTACCTGGAACCACACGGGACCCTATGCTGCGTTCCAGATTAATCTTACAAACAGTGACGGACTTTGCTACTATACACCCAGCGCTAACCTGAACGGCTACAAGGCAGGTGCAAGCGGTATCAATATCCATACCCGTTCCACAAGCTACGGTGGCGGTAGTGCTCTGGGCTGGGCTTGGTCCGAGGGCTGTCAGGTTATCGGTTACGGTAACGATTCCAGTAACGAGTTCAACGGCTTTATGAAGGCTGTCACAGGCATTACCTGGAATCCCTGGATTTCCTGGACAGGAAAAGTTCTGAACACCTGGACAAGTGCTCAGCTTTATGCTTACAAGGGCTACTATGTAGTAGACCGTCAGCTGGCACTTTCAAACCCTTCAGGCGTCAAGTACGGCACAGGCTCTCTGGGCTCGCTCTATAACTCCACAGCATTGACAAACATCACTGCAAAATCCACATCTGCAAAGAATGCTGCAGGTGCAAGCATTGTTGATTACCTTTCAAAGTGTACCTCCTATCCTGCACACGGAAAACTTGTCTGCACCGGCACTGATGTATGGACAAGAACACTGCCCTGCTATGCAAGCACAGACTCAAGCACTGTTGCCATTGCTGTGTATAACAAGGGCGACACCCTGACCTGCACAGGTCTTGTGAAGAACACAGAAGGTGAATACTGGTACAAGACTCTATCCTCCACAGGTGCTACAGGTTACGTCAGAGCTGCCTATATGGACTACACAGAAGAACTGCTGACGGATATCAAGATGACAGGCCATACTCCTCCCAATGGTCATGTTAAGGGCAGTTCCTACATTGTAAGCGGTAATATTGCTTCTCCTTATAACGAACTTACTGCGGTTTCCGCATATATACACAACGGATTCTCCACTACAAGCAGCACGGTAACAGGCCACAGGGTTACCCTGACAAACGGTCACTCCTATACCCTTGCAGGCAGCACTGTTGACGCAAATGTCCTTATGGGTATTATGGACCCCGGCAACTACACCCTTGTTATCAAGGCAGAGTATAAAAACTGCTATGTGGTAGATGACACTACATTGAAAACAAACACAGGAACAATGATTCTGGCAGATGATTACTTTATGGTAATTCCTTCATCTGTATCACAGAGTTCCTGCAGTCATACAAACGAGACCTATCAGATTACAGCAAGCACCTGCACACAGGCAGGACAGAGTGTGACAGCCTGTACCACCTGCGGACTTATGGGCAGTGTGACCACAACCACAGGTGCTCACAAGTGGGGCGAATGGGTAACTGTTGAGGCTACCTGCACAACCGCAGGCTCAAAGACCCGTACCTGCTCTGTATGTAAAGAAACTGAAACAGAAATCCTCACAAACGGCGGTCATAAATATTCAAGCAAGAATATTCTCGCTACCTGCATAGATTTTGAGAAAACTCTTTACACCTGCTCTGGGTGCGGACATTCCTACTCAGTATATGCAGACGCTCCCGGTGAGTGGCAGGAAACAAAGCCCGAGGGTATTGATGAGTCCCTTATAGAAGAAAAGACTCAGTACAGTTACTCAGAGTACAAGACAGTACAGAATTATGAAGCCAGTATGGAGGGCTATACTCCTGTAGGCAGTGAGTGGCAGAGTCAGGGCTCAAAAACCCATGACTATGTTACCAGTTGGGGTGCAGGGGGATTTGATAAAACAAGCAGTTTGTACTCAAAGTACAATGTATCTCCCCTTACTGCTTATGAAGAAACTGAATCTAAAAGAGAGATAAACTCCACCGTACAGCACGGCTATCTGTATTATCATTGGTGCTATCCAAACGACAACAGAACATCATGGGAATATAAGAATGGTGATTTTACTACTTTCCACGCATATTATGACACCACAAGTCCTGACAACTACACCTGTGATACCAGTGATATGAGTTACAAGACTTCAAACAGTTGTTGCTCGAATGCTGATTATTTCTGCGTTGTTCCTGTGACAAGACAGACCTATACCGATTACAGGATGCTTTATACTCATTCTGTCTGGACAGATTATTCAGACTGGAGCGACGATGTGGCAGTAGAAGCCTGGAACAAGAAGGTACAGACCCGCACAGTCTACAGAGTGAAGAGTTCGGGTGAACTTCTTGACCACAACTACGTGAACGGTCTTTGCTCCGTTTGCGGAAAGGCAGAGCCTGAGTATTATCTCTTTGGTTTTATCAATGGCGCAGACTATGCCTGCGAAGCAGACCGAGAGAATATCGGTATCTATAAATTCACAGACGGTATCCTCACTGCAAAGTTCACTCAGGACAGTTACGTTGCAGTCAAAACAGGTGACAACGAAAGCTGGTATATGACAGACGGATATCCCGGTGATGGGGTAACAACTGCAACCCTTTATAATGTAAACAAGGGTATCAATGCAGATAAACTCTTTGTTCCCGGCGGCAGAGAGGTTGTGTTCAGCCTTGCAAGAAATACTGACGGCTCACTCAGACTCAGTTATGTTGCAGGTGCTTGTACACACGATAACCACACTACAGCAGGTATATGCACAGCCTGCGGTGCTGAAGTTCAGCACAACTACGTTGACGATGTGTGCTCAGTCTGTTCAAAGGCTAAGCCCACATATTATCTGGTTGGTTTCATTAACGGTGCAGACTATGGCATCAACGGTGATTCAGGAAACATCGGTGAATACCTGTTTGAAAACGGAAAACTGGTAGTAACCTTTACCGAGGACAGTTATGTTGCCTTCAAAACAGGTGATAACTCTGAATGGTACAATACAGACGGATACAAGGGTGAGGAATACACAAGCGCGCAGTTCTACAATGCACAGAAGCTGGGCGACAATGCAAACAAACTCTTTATTCCCAAGGGCAGAGAAATTACCTTTACCCTTACAGATAACGAAGACGGAAGCTTCACCCTCAGCTACACCGCTGCACAGTGTGACCACGAATCCCACGATAAAAACGGATTCTGCACAACCTGCGGTGATGAGGTAGGACACGAAAATGTAAACGGCGTCTGCGGAGTATGCGGATACAACTGTAACCACGTATTCACAGACGGAGTGTGTTCCATCTGCGGTAAAGAAAAGCCATACTATTATCTTGTGGGCTTCATCAACGGAGCGGATCACTATTCCGATAACTTCAGATTTGAGGATAATAAGGTTGTCACAACCTTTACAGATTTCAGCTATCTGGCTGTCAGAAGCAGTGACGGCATCACCTATATGACAAACGGCTACTTAGGTGAGGATTGTACCTCTGCATTAATGTACGACAGCACACAGCTTGGCAAGTATGCAGATAAGCTTTATGTGCCCAAGGGCAGAGAGGTAACTGCAACTATCACAGAGAACGAGGACGGCAGTATTACACTTGACCTTGACATTAAGATCTGTGAACATAAAAACCACAGCCTTGAGGGTATCTGTACTTCCTGTGATGCACAGGTAGAGCATACAAAGGTTGAGGGCGTCTGCACAGTCTGCGGTCATATCTGCGACCATAATTTTGTAAACGGCTACTGCACAATCTGCGGTATGACACAGCCTGTTTACTATCTGTACGGCTTCATTGACGGTGCTTCTTATAACGGCGATGAATACAGATTTGACAGTAACGGCAAACTTTCGGCAGAGTTTGAGGATACAAGCTACATTGCCATCAGAACTGCTGACGGAAACCGCTTCCTTACAGAAAGCGGAGCACAGGGTACTCCTGCTGAGTTCTATAACATAACAACAGGCAAGGGTACAGATATGCTGTATATACCCGCAGGTGTGGAGCTTGTGTTCACACTTACCTGTGCTCAGGACGGCGTTATCACCCTTTCTTACGAGATAACCTCTTGCTCTCATCTTGAGCACAACACAGACGGTGCTTGCCTTGCCTGCGGTGAAAAGGTATTCCATACCTACACAGAAGGCATCTGCACAGTCTGCGGAAAAGAAGAGCCTGCCTACTATCTGTTCGGCATTATCAACGGCAAGAACTATGCCTGCGAAGAAGATGCTGAGAATATGGGTGTTTACAAGTTTGCAAAGGGTAAGCTTGTGGCAGTATTCACACAGGACAGCTACATTGCTGTCAAGACCGAAGGCAACGAAGGCTGGTATATGACAGAGGGCTACAAAGAAGGAGAAACCTCTGTAATCCTCTACAATACAACACAGGGCATCGGTGATGCACAGAGACTCTTTGTTCCCAAGGGCAGACTTATTACCTTCACAATTGTAAACAACGGTGACGATACACTTTCACTTTCTTACGTGGCAGCACCCTGTTACCACGTAAGCCACAGCACCGAGGGTGAATGTACAACCTGCGGTGAGGCAGTGGAGCATACATACAAAAACGGTGTTTGCACAGGCTGTTCACTGAAGTGTCAGCATTACTGGTTCAACGGAAAGTGTGTAGTATGTGAGTCCTCCTGCTCTCATATCTGGATTGAAGGCGGATGTACACTTTGCGGTGCACCCTGCAAGCACAGCTTTATTGAGGGAATCTGCACAGATTGTGACCTGGTATGTGAGCACAGCTTCTCTGAGGGTGTGTGCACAGTATGTGCCACAGAATGTGACCACAGATTCAGGCAGGGAGTCTGCAAGGATTGCCTGTTTGAATGTACCCATAAATTTGAGTACGGCAAGTGTACTCAGTGTAACTTCGTATGTGAGCATAACTACACAGACGGCACCTGCACAATCTGCGGTGAGGTCTGCGCTCATAAGTACGAAGAAGGCAAGTGCCTGATTTGTGCACTTGTATGTGAACATAAATTTGAAGATTCAGTATGTACAGTCTGCGGATTTGCCTGCACACATAATTATGAAAACGGCGTCTGCACAATCTGCTCTGATGTATGTGAGCACAACTACTCTCACGGTGAGTGCACAGACTGTGATGTAGTCTGCAAGCACAATTATGAGGATTCTGTCTGCACAAACTGCAAAAACGTCTGCGAGCACACCTTCTTATCAGACACCTGCACAGCCTGCGGATACAGCACACAGTTCTATCTTATCGGTTACATCAACGGAGAGAACATAGGTTGTGATGAAAATACAGCACTTACCGGTCCTTATAAATTTACACAGGGCACAGTAACCCTTGATATTACAAAGGACAGCGCAGTTGCTGTCAAAACAGAGGACAGCTCTGACTGGTACCTGCCGGACGGCTCAACAGTCGGTACAACGGTTGAACTTTACAACACAAAACTTCAGGGTACTTCTGATATGCTGTATATCCCTGCAGGCGTGAAGGCAACCTTCACCCTCACAATGGGAGAAACAGGCAAGCTGATTCTCAGTTACGAGCTCACACAGTGTCAGCACATCACCCACAGAACAGACGGACTTTGCTCTGTATGTGCAGAAGAAGTCAAGCATACATACTCAGACGGTGAGTGCACTGTTTGTCATAGAAAAGAGACAGTTTATTATCTTTTCGGTGAAATCAACGGTGCAAACTACGGTTGTGAAGAAGATGCCGACACCATCGGTACTTACAGATTCACAGACGGAAAACTGACTGCTACCTTTGCTCAGGACAGTTACGTTGCAGTAAAGACCGCTGATAATCTGAACTGGTTTATGACAGACGGTGATCAGGGTGACGCTACAGCAGCAGTTCTCTTCAATACTCTTGTCTATGGAATTGATGCTCAGAAACTCTTTGTCCCCGGCGGTGTGGAGGTTACCTTCACACTGAAGGCAAACAGTTTTGATACAGTAACCCTTTCATACACAACCTCCGAGGCTAAGCCTCAGATTACCCCCAAATTTACAAGAGTTGCCTTTGAAGACGGAATCTCCTGCGAGGTCAGCTTTGCAGGCAAGAACCTTGCAGATGTATCTTATGAGAACATGGGACTGGCACTCTTTGATTCACAGAGTGCAACTGTTCCTGTAAAGTATATCTCAGGGGTACGCCAAGAGGGCAGATATCTGGTAGCAAGCACGGAGAAAATCAATCCTGTTAATATGGTTGATACAGTATACTTCAAGGTTTATGCAAAGCTTGCAGACGGAAGTTATGTGTTCAGTGATATGATGAGTGAAAATCCTGCGGACTATGCAAACTCAGTGCTGAAAAATCCTGCGGCTTCAAAGGAAATAAAGGCTCTGATGGTGGCAGCACTCAACTATGCAACCGAAGCTCAGATTTACTTTGGCTACAGAACAGACAGACTTGCAAATGCAGGACTTACACAGGCTCAGAAGGCTCTGGTGAGAAACTACAACGCAGGTATGCTGTCACAGACAGTAGTTGCAGACAGTGCAAAAACTGCAGACTTTACAAAGACAGCAGACAAGGCTCTGCTTTACCCCACGGTATCCCTTGACAAAGAAATGTTCACAGTGAATTACAACTGTACTGCAAAGGGATACTCAGGTGAGATTACTCTTTATTACTGGACATCAGATGTATATGATGCATCAGAAAAACTTACAGCAGAAAATGCATCAGGAAAGATTACAATGACACAGAATGCTTCAGGTACATACACTGCAAGCATCAGTGACATTGCGGCAAAGGATATGGATAAAACCATATATACAACAGTGGTATACACTGCAGAGGGTGAGACGCTCTGCACAGGCGTTGTTTCTTACAGCCTTGCAGATTACTTCAGACTCTATGCTGAGAAAAACACTTCTGATATTCAGGATCTTGCACAGGCAGCATTGGTTTACGGCTATTATGCCAAAAACTGTTTTGCTGAGACATAAAGATTGCAAAACCCTTTATCATTCGGTTCAATGATTTCAGATAATACTCAAAAATATAAAGAAGGGAGAGCGGAGTGTATTAAGAAAATACACAAAGCAAAAGGCAATATGAAGTTTATGAAGAAAACCTTGTGTCTGATTCTGACCATATTTATGATGCTTTCAGTGCTGAGCATTGTGCCTGTGCAGGTGTTTGCGGCTTCTGCAAGCGATTACATTGCACAGACCTATGCTTCAAGCCTCAGCGTCAGAACAACAAAAACAACAAGCCTTATGAAATATCCCACAGCAGAATCTGCTTACACTGAGCATACAGTGCCCTCGGGCACTATGCTCACTGTTAAGGCGCTTCATAAGGATAAATCAGGAAAATTCTGGTATCAGGTGCGTTACTATAACCTGACACTGTATGTGGATGCAACCTCCTTGACAATGATTGATCATCTGACAGGTGACGTTACAGCCACAGGTCTCCATTCTCCTGCATCGCTTACCTACGGCGGGTCGTTCCCTGTAAGGGGTACAATCACTTCTACCCTGAACGATCTGGGCAAGGTTACCGTTGCAATGTATAAGAGCAACAATTTGAGCAGGACTCCTGCCATCAGTTCAAGTGACACGGTGAACGGCAAAAAGTATGTGCTGGACAGCAGTACGGTTGATAACAATATGCTCTTCGGCAACCTGGCAACAGGCTCATACACCTATGCTGTGCTTGCTGATGCTGTCAGCTACTATATCAACGATTCGGGAGCACTCGCAACCTCAACCACAGAGGTTGTGCTCCAGACAAAACTCTGCGTTGTTACCACCAGCGCCAATCCCAATCCTGTGCTTCATAATGGTATTGACGTTTCTGTATGGAACGGTAACATTGACTGGGCAACTGTAAAGTCTCAGATTGACTTTGCAATCCTGCGTGCTTCCTGGGAAGAAACAGCAGATACAAAGTTCTACACCAACGCAAACGGCTGTGTGCAGAACGGAATTCCTTTCGGTGTATATGTTTATTCTTATGCAGAGAATGCGGCTGAGGCAAAGGGTGAGGCAGAGTATGTTCTGTCACTTGTTGACGGATACGACCTTGACCTTCCTATCTTCCTTGACTTTGAAGATGAGATTCAGATGAATCTGAGTGCATCACTCCAGCAGGAGGTTGTAAAGACCTTCTGCGATACCATTTACGCAGCAGGCTATCAGCCCGGTATCTATACATATCAGTGGTTGCTCAGAAGCAGTACCTTCTCTGATTCTTACTATAAGACAATCCCCACCTGGGTTGCTGAAATCAAGAGCGGATATACAAACTATCCCGGCGGACTTTGGTTGTGGCAGTATTCCTGGGTAGGAAGATTCAACGGTATGTCAGGTGATGTTGACTGTAACAAGATGTATGTTGAGCTTCCCGGTACAGGCTCAAGCGATAAGTCTTACCTTGCAAGCTGTACTTACTATCCCTCCAACCTGATGGTTACAACAAACACAGAAACAAGTATGAGAGAGTATCCCTCTTCTGACTATACTCTCCTTGAAACCATAGGCTCAGGCACAAAGCTTCACGTTACAGGTCTTTATAAGAATGCTTACGGAAACCTGTGGTATCAGGTTGAAAGAAACGGAAAAACAGGCTACGTTTATGCTACAGATGTAAATGTAAACGAGTATCTTTACAATGACATTGCCATCAGGAATGTATCAATGGCTTCAAACCTTGAACTGGGCAAAGGTTATTATATTCAGGGCGATTTAAGTTCAAAGTACAATAATCTTGCGACAGTTTATGCAAAGGTTTACTCAGGTGAGAATACTCAGGAAACTCCTACCCTTACAAGCAGTTACAGCCCCAATGCAAAAGAATACTCTCTCTATAAGAGTGAGGTTGACTACGGGCTCAAGTTCGGCTCTCAGCCCAAGGGCTATTACACCTACGAGGTTTCTGCAGATGTAAAGAACTACTATGCTACAGATGCTACAACCCTTGCAAGTAAAACTGAGAATGTTGTTGTATGGACAGCACCCTATACAGTAGACAATGCAACCATCACCCCTCCCAATGAGGCTGTGTGCTCCCACGTTATAGTGGTACAGCCTGCAGTGGAGGCAACCTGCACACAGGCAGGTACTTCTGCAGGGTCTTACTGCTCAGAGTGCGGAGAAGTGTTTGCTTCTCAGCAGACAGTGCCTGCAAAGGGACATAACTACACAGTTGTGACAGTTCCTTCAAACTGTCTTGATTATGAGCACGCTCTTTATTCCTGCACAAACTGCGGAGATAATTACAGCACATATCTTACAGAGGATAATACCTCAGACTGGGGTGAAACCCTGCCCGACGGTATTCCTGAAAAACTTTACGAAACAAAAATTCAGTACCGCTACTCAGACTATGAGCAGGTGCAGAATTATGAGTCCTCCATGGATGGCTACACTCTTGACAAAAAAGAGTGGGAGAGCCAGGGACAGAAGACACAGGAATGTGTAAAGCAGTGGCCTGAAGGTTTCAGCACAAGCCATGATCTGTATACAAAATACAACAAGACTCCCAAAGCAACCACTACAGCCACAAACACAAAGACAGAGGTGAACTCTGAGGCTATTGCAGGTTACCTTTATTATCACTGGTGTTCTGACCAGCAGATTGCAGGCGGTCCCTGGAACCGTACAACAAGCATAGTAAAGACCGACTACTATGTTGGTTTCCATGCTTTTTTTGATACAGTGGATCCCTCTGTAACAGACAGGGTTGCTTCTGACGGAAGTATTATCCGTTCCAATGCGAGTGTTTGTATAGACTCCTACTGGTACTATAATGTGCCTGTATACAAGCAGACCTACACAGAGTATAAGGCTCTGTATACTCACTCCAGATGGGGAGAATGGTCTGAGTGGAGCGATACACCTGTTTCTGCAACAGATACAAGAAAAGTAGAAACCCGTACTCTTTATCGCTACAGCACAGCCACCCTGGGTGAGCACGTGTTTGAGGACGGCTTCTGTATTCATTGCTCAAAAGCCTGTAACCATGAATGGTCAGACAGCGTCTGCACAATCTGTTCTCTCCGCTGTGACCACAAATGGCATCTGGGTGGTTGCTATGTCTGCGGTAAAGTATGTAACCACTACTGGGTAGAGGGTGATTGCTTCCTGTGCGGTGTTCATTGTGAACATTCATGGGATGACGGTGTGTGCAACACCTGTAAACTCAAATGTTCCCACGACTACAAAGACGGCTACTGCACAATTTGTAAGCGACCCTGTTCACCCCATAATTTCGCAAATGGTGTCTGCCAGATTTGCTCCCTTATATGTGAGCACGAGCACTGGTACGAAGGCAGATGCTCAACCTGCGGCACAAGTTGTGACCACAATTACTCTCAGGGCAGTTGTACAAACTGCGGTACACTCTGTGTTCACTCCTTCACAGATGGGGTGTGCGGAATCTGTAACTTAGTATGTACTCACTCCTGGACAGACAGTGAGTGCTCAATCTGTGATGTTGTGTGCAAGCACAACTGGGTTGACGGCAAATGCTCTGTCTGCTCAAAGATTTGTTACCACGATTTCAAAGACGGCAAGTGTACTATCTGTCTCAAACCCTGCGTGCACAAATGGAGCAACGGCCATTGTCAGGTCTGCGGTATTGTGTGTGAGCATACTTGGGTTGACGGTAAGTGCACCAACTGCTCAATGGTATGTAAACATTCATACGAAGACGGCAAGTGCACAATCTGTCTGAGTGAATGTAAGCATAACTGGCTTGCAGGCAAATGCACAACCTGTGCTCTGGTATGCGAGCACGAGTTCAAGGACGGTAAATGTACAATCTGTGCATATATATGTAAACATTCATACGAGAACGGAGAGTGTACAATCTGTGATGTTGTGTGTGAACACAACTGGCGTGACGGCGTCTGCAGAGAATGCGGCACAGAATGTGAACACAGTTTCTCTCAGGGCAGTTGTACCATCTGCAAAACTGACTGTGACCATATTTTTGAGGACAGCACCTGTACTGTCTGTCAGAAGAAATGCACAGAGCACAGCTACATTGATGGTTTCTGTGCTATCTGTTCAAAGGAGAAACCGCCTCTCTTCCTCTACGGCTTCATTAACGGTGAGGAATACGGCTTCGGAGAAGATGCTGACAACATCGGCACCTATGAATTCAAGGACGGAAGTCTGGTTGTAACCTTTACTGAAAACAGCTATGTTGCAGTAAAAGACGGTGACAACGAGAACTTCTATATGACCTACGGATATCAGGGTGACAATGTAACACTGGCAGTTCTCTACAATACAAAACTTATCGGTGATGAGGGTGATAAACTCTTTGTGCCCAAGGGCAGAGAGATTACCTTTACACTTATTGATAACGGAAACGATACACTTACTCTTTATTATGCAGCGGCTCCCTGTGAGCACACAGAGCATAATACTGAGGGTGTATGTACCTCCTGTGATGCTCAGGTTGACCATACCTACAGTGAGGGCAAGTGCACAGTGTGTTCACTTGAGTGTGAGCACAACTTCACAAACGGCAGATGCAGAATCTGCGGAATGGATTGCAAACATAACTTTGAAGACAGTGAATGTACTCTCTGCCACAAGGTATGCACACACAGATTCAAAGACGGAATCTGCACAGTTTGTGCCTTTGAATGTGAGCATAATTTCTCTGACGGCAGATGCACAGGCTGTATGATGGATTGCAGCCACAAATTCACAGACGGAGTCTGCACAGTCTGCGGTTATGTCTGCCAGCATAACTACATTGACGGTGTATGCTCAGACTGTCGCCATATCTGTGAACATACCTTCAGAGAGGGAATCTGCACAAACTGCAGATATATCTGTTCACATAATTTTGTAAACGGCAGTTGTGAGGTTTGTAATCTTGTGTGCAACCACGAATTCTCTGACGGAGAATGCACAGGCTGTGATATCGGTCAGTTCTATCTGAGCGGATATATCAACGGTGAGTCTGTCGGCTGCGATGATAACTACGACGAAACAGGCAAATATAACTTCACAGACGGAGAACTGAACATTACCCTGACAGAAGACAGCTATGTGTTTGTGAAGACCTTTGCAAACGGTGCAATCTATATGTCAGAGGGTAACGTAAGCGGTATTTCTGCCACACTTTATAACCTTACAAGCGGTAAGGAAGCAGGAATGTTCCTTCTTCCCGGCGGCACTGAACTTTCACTCACCCTGTTCACAGGCAAAAACGATACTCTGGCACTGATGACACAGGTTATCTCCTGCGAGCATCACAAGCATAATGCTCAGGGTAAGTGTACTGTCTGCGGTGAGGCTGCAGAGCATACCTACTCTGCTGGAAAGTGCACCCTCTGCGGAGCACAGAAGCCTGAGAAAGATATGTACCTCTTTGGTTACATCAACGGTGCAAACTATGGCTGTGAAGAAGACGGCAACAATATCGGTGAGTATAAGTTCACAAAGGGCACCCTGACCGTTACCTTTACACAGGACAGCTATGTTGCGGTAAAAACTGCAGATAACTCTGACTGGTATATGACAAACGGCTGGGAAGGCTTTGATAAGAACTTTGCAATTCTTTATAATACTTCAACAGGCATAGTTGCAGACAAACTCTTTGTTCCCGGCGGTGTGGAGGTTAAATTCACACTGACAAACAACTCAAACGATACCTTCACCCTCAGCTACGAGGCAGAGGAAATCTCCAAAGCAGAGATTCTTCCCAAGTTCTCAAGGCTGAGCACAGACGGCACTCTCTGCTATGAGGCAGGCTTCAGAGTAAGCAATATGGAGGTTTCACCTGAGAATACGGGTGTTGCAATCTACAGTGATGCCGAAGCCGAGACCCCCACAGAAACACTGAGCGGTGCAACCGTGCAGGGTAATTACCTGATTGTAAAGACAGGTGAAATTCACCCCATGGAGCTTGGTGATACAGTATACTTCAGAATTTATGCTGTGCTTTCTGACGGCACTTATGTATACAGTGATATGCTCAGCGTAAACGGTGTTGAGTGTGCTGAGAATGTGCTCAGAAATCCTGTTGCTCCCAAGGAACATAAGGCTTTGATGGTGGCACTTCTCAACTTCAGTGCACAGGCTCAGATTTACTTTGGCTACAAGACTCACACACTTGCAAACGCAGGTCTTGAGGCTGAGCACAGAGCTCTTGTGAAGAAGTACAGCGAAGCTATGCTGGAGGATTCGGTATCTGCTGACAGCACAAAGACAGCAAACTTTGAAAAAACTGCAGCAAATGCGCTGATTTATCCCACTGTTTCCTTTGAGGATAAGACCTTTACAATCAACTACAACTGCATTGCAAGCGGTGCTCAGGGTGACGTGCTTCTTTACTACTGGGACAGCAATGCATACAATACTGCAACTACCCTGACAAAGGATAACGCAACAGGCGTTATGGTGATGTCAAAGGATAAAAACGGTATTTACACAGCAAGTGTAAGCGGTATTGAGGCAAAGAATGCCGACAAGACAATCTATGTTTCTGTTGTGTACACAGCAGGCGGCAAGAGTCACTCAACAGGTGTGGTTTCCTACAGTTTTGCAGATTACTGCAAACTGACAGCAGAAAAATCTGCCCCTGCACAGGAACTTGCTCAGTCAGCCATTGTTTACAGCTACTACGCAAAGAAACTCTTTGCCTGATAAATAAACTTTGAACACCTCTGCAAACTTACGCAGAGGTGTTCTTTTCAGTTGTTTATGAACTTTCTGAACTTTTGTCTTGATAACACCGCCATATAAAGTTATAATAAATTATAACCTTACGAGGTGATTTATATGGATACACTGGAAAGAATAAGACGAATGCGGAATGGAGAAAGAATTAAGTGTCCGAAATGCGATAAGGGTTACTGGGTGGCATTGGGCACCCCCGAGACCGCCTATGCTTTCCACTGTGACAGTTGCGATTTAGGTATGGTGCTCACAAAGAGAATTCCTAAGGAGACGAAAAATGAGTAAAGATGTATTTGTAAGCTATGCCCATGCGGATATAGATACAGTCAATAAAATAATCAAAGCACTGAGAGACCTTCCCGATGTGAATGTCTGGTATGACAGCAACCTTCGTGGCGGTGAACATTACTTCAGTGTTATTGCAGAAAGTATCCTCAAGAACGATTACTTTGTTTTTGTTGTTTCTTCAGCTTCTGTAAATTCCGACTGGTGCCTTCACGAGCTGGAATTTGCAATGTCAGAAAAACGTAAGATTATTGCAATCTGGATTGAAAATACAGATATTCCTGCAGGTGTAAAGCTGGTAATTCAGAACACCCACTACATAATGTGGACTGACTTGGATGAAGAACAACTGGCAGAGGATATAAAGAGAACCTTTGCTGACGGCTACGTGGCAACCCCGCAGGCTCAGCAGGCTGTGCAGGATGATTCACCCTTCCATACAGAAAAATACTTTATCCCTGCAAGCAAGACAAAACTTATCAAAGAACTGCTTGCCTGCGAGAAGAAGAGCCAGTATTCCAGATGCTTTGAAGCTGAGAATGCTGTGCTTCTTGGTATGGCATACGAGCTTGGCATTGAAACAGAAAAAGACCTGAAAAAAGCAGAGTTCTACTACAAAGTCGGTGAGCATAAGGGAAGCGTTGATGCAAAGTACCTTTATGCAGCACTGATGATTGAAACCGATAAGGATAACAGAAAGACCTACCTGGCCCGAATGCAGGAGGCTGCTGAGGAAGGCAGTGTTCTGGCTATGACTTATCTGGGTGATATTATCTACGACGGCAAGTGGGGACTTGTTCCGGACAAAGAGAAAGCCTACCAGTTGTGGCGCAAAGCCGCTGATAACGGGGACCCCGCTGCCATGTACTTTATGTCCTACGGATATCAGTACGGTGAGTGTTTTGAGAAAGACTACGGACTTTCTCTTATGTATGCACTGAGTTCTTCAGAGTACCTTTTCCCAAGAGCATTCAGAACTCTGGGCAGAGCCTACGAAAACGGCAGATTTGTAGACAAAGATCCGGACAAGGCTATTGTATACTTTGAAAAAGCCGTTAGTCTGGGAGACTACCTGTCCCTCTGTTATATTGGAGGAATCTACTACTGGGATAAGGAAGACTACGAAAAAGCCTGGGATTATTATTGCCGTGCAGAAACTGCCACAGATGAGGGTAAGACCAAATCAGGTCTTCCTTACAGACGAGTGGGCTTGTGCTATTATTTCGGTAAAGGTGTTGAGATGGATGAGCGCAAAGCAATTGACTATTTTTTCAAAGCTGTCAAACTCAACCACCCTTATACAAAAAAGCATATTGCAAAGGACATTGCAGTATCAGAGACCATAAGCGTTTATGAAAAACTCACATATCTCAGAGAAGCCTGCTTCTTCCAGTGCAGTGGGGCAGAACTCAGAATGATTTATTGCATCAGAAATGAAAAAGAGCCTGACCTTGAGAAGATAAATGATACTCTGGATATGTTTGATATGAATCTTGAGAGCAGAAAAGCTCTGGTTGCAGAGAATGCAAAAAACGGCAGAAAGTCTAATTACAGAACAGTGCCTCAGATAATCTACAGCCTTGCAAGAAAAGGTGCAGACAACGGTGATGTGGAATGTATCGAGGAACTGTGCAGTATGGAATCCTGGGTGCTTGGCGGAAATGAATTTGCAGACAGAGAAAAAGCCCTAAAGAGCTTCCAACTTTTGTTCTCTCTTGCAGATGAAGAGAGCGTTCCTGCTGTTTACTATTACTCCTATGCAGTGGAACTTGCCATTGACAGAGTGAACAAAAAGCCTGATAAGGACCATGTGTTCTACTATTTCGAGAAAACCCTCAAAACCGATCTGCAGTTGTGGAACTCAGTGGTTTCCATTGGCAGGGAGTACCTTCTGGAAGAAAGCAAGGGTGCGCTTTACCTTGACGTAGAGTTCGGTGAAGAGTTCCTGATGTTTGCAAAGGGCTATCTTGACCAGCAACCCCGTGAGCTTATGAGCGCTTACCTTGAAGGTAAGAACGAAGATTTCACAGAAGGCTGTGACCTGCTCATAAGCGGTCTGCGTTTGCTCAGTGACCATTACAACAGAGGCAGACACGTTAAAAAAGATAAGGAAAAAGCCAAGAACTTTGAACTTATGATCAAGGGTGTGGAGCAGAAGAAAGCAGAGTTTGCAGACAAAATCAAGAACAAGAAGGACAACGGCAATCTTGAGGCAATGATTGCAGAACAGCTCAAAAAAAGAAATCAGAACAACTGATTGATTATTTGTCAGACTAAGAAAAAGAAGCAGTTTCAGGACTGCTTCTTTTTGTAATAAAAACTTTGTAACGTTTTTTCTCTTTTTTAATCATATATATGAAAGGCGGTGAGAATGTGGCAGATATTGAGAGGTTATACAGAGAATATTACAGTCTGATATATAAGTTTCTGCTCAGTCTTTGCAGAGACTCAGCACTTTCAGAGGAACTTGCTCAGGAAACGTTTTACCGTGCTTTTATGAACATTACAAAACTGCGTGATGAGGCAAAGGCAGTGGCGTGGCTGTGCAGCATAGCAAGGAATCTGTACTTTGTATGGTACAAAGAAAACACAAGATTTGAAGAGGGCTTTACAGCAGATAAGGCTTCTGCTGAGAATGTGGCAGATATTGTAGAGACAAAACTTCTGACTCAGGCGTGTATGAACTGTGTGTGCAATCTGAGATCTCCATACAAAGAAGTTTTTCTGCTGTCGGTGTATGGCGGTTTGTCTTTCAAGAAAATCAGCCTTGCTTTTTGTAAAAGCGAAAGTTGGGCAAGGGTCACATTCTACCGTGCAAAACAGATGATAGCAGAAGGATTGGAGGAGAAAATATGAATTGCAATATAATAAGGGATCTGATTCCTCTTTACATTGACGGTTGCCTTTCTGATGAAAGCATAGAGCTTGTTGAGGAGCATCTGGAAGATTGCAAAGAGTGTCAGGCTCTTTTACAGATTATGAAAGAGTCTGCACCTGTGGAGGAAGAATCTGAAAAGCCACCTTGTGAGCCTATGGAAAGAATCAGTCTGTGGAAAGCCTCTTTGCTTCAGGCGATACTCCAGTTTTTGTCTTTTCTGCTGATTGTTCTGGGTGTTACTATGGAATCACAGACAACAGGTATGGAAAACGGATTCTGGGCGGTAGGACTCATTGTGCCTGCAACAGGTTTTATGCTATCTCTTGTTAACTGGTATTTTGTAAGACTGTACCGTGACAGGGGCAGGTTTTCCCTTGTGTCATCTTTGTGCACACTGACCTTAATAATTGTCGGATATGTGTGGTCAGTGGGGCATTATGGCTTTTCGTTTTCGGATGATTACACAGATTTTGGGTTAAACGGTATGATGTATGGAATTCCCATAAGTATTATCTTGTGTATTTTATCGGCAGCTTTTGCCGATAAATACGGCAGACTTATTGGCAAAGAAAGAATGAAAACAGGAAAAACTCCTGACTCTAAGATATTCACTATGCTTGCGGCTTTTTTCTGTGCAGTGAATTCTCTTACACCTTTGTCAATTATTATCACTGCGATTATAGGTTTTACCTTTGATATCCGCAGTTATCCTTTGTGGACTATTCTGATTTTGCTTTTAAGCGGTATGCTTGCTGTTTTTATGTACAGATACGAGCAAAAGGGTATCTCAAAGGCAGACAGAATACTGCTGACAGTGGCTCTTTTTATGTCTATCCTCAACTGGGCTGTGTGTTTGTTTACAGGAACTCCACAGCGTAACAGAGCACATAATGCAGTATTAATAGGATTGCTGATTGCAGTATCAGCAGTTGCGATTTTTGTAGCAGTTAAGTTTATAAAGCCTTTGGAAAAGGGGATAACAAGGTCAATAATAGCAGGTGTGTTTGCGGTTTTGCTAATGTTTCTTTCTTTTATTGTTATTGTGTTTTCAGGCTTTGGAGAAAACACCGTTGTGAAGACTGCGGATTCTCCTACAGGCAGGTACACCGCAGAACTTGTGGACTCTGATCAAGGAGCTTTGGGCGGTGCTACAGTTGTGTATGTTACCGATAATCTGATAAAGATTGACTTTGGTCTGGTTACTGTTCATAAACAGAAAGAACAGGTATATTACGGTGAATGGGGAGAATACAAAGGACTTACCCTCAGATGGGTAGATAACGATACCATTAAAATAGGCGGATATGAGCATAATATGAAGTAAGTTATATCAGAAAAACAGGCACCTTTCAAAGATGCCTGTTTTTCTTTTTCTCATTTACAATAACCTTCGGTTGGGGTATAATGTTAGAAGAACGAGGTGATGTTATGAACAACATTATTGAATCTCTTTTTGACAGGAAATCTGTAAGGCTGTTTGAAGAAAGAGGCATAAGCCCCGAGGATAAAAGGCTGATACTTGAGTCTGCTTTGCAGGCTCCCTCTGCAGGCAATATGACCTTGTACAGTATCATTGATGTTACTGATGATAAGATAAAGGAAACCCTCAGCATTACCTGCGACAATCAGCCTTTCATTGCAAAGGCTCCTCTGGTGCTTGTTTTTTGTGCAGACTACAACCGCTGGTATGAGCTTTTCTGCCGACATACGGAAAAGGTGAGAAATCCCGATTATGGCGAGTTGCAACTTGCCACGGTTGATGCTGTGGTTGCGGCACACAACTGTGTTGTTGCGGCAGAGAGTTTAGGGATAGGCTCTTGCTACATCGGAGATATTACGGAGAATTTTGAGCGTCACCGTGAACTTCTTAAGTTGCCTCGGCACGTGATACCTGTGTGTATGCTTGTGTTCGGTTATCCCACTGCACAGCAGACTGAAAGAGAAAAACCGCCCCGTTTCAGTGTGGAGGATATAGTCTTTGAGAATTGCTATGATAACTCAAAAGCAATGAATATGGAGCAAATGCTTATGAAAAGACAGGGCATTGAGAGCGAAGAGGCTTTGCACGATTGGGTTGTGAAATTCTGCAAACGCAAGTACAACAGTGAATTCAGCCTTGAAATGTCCCGTTCCTGCAAAGAAGCCCTGAGGACTTTTTTGTGGGGAAGATAAATAAGTAAACAGGAGTTGAATAAGATGAGATTTTCGGATATATTGAGACTATTAATTGAAGAAAGAGGACTTACCCAGAAACAGCTTGCAAAGGATTTGCATATTGCTGTGTCAACCCTGGGTGGATATGTGCAGGGTACCAGCGAGCCTGACTTTGACACACTGAGAGCCATTGCCCAGTATTTTGAGGTTTCAGCCGACTATCTGCTGGATTTCCGCACAGGCAAGGCAAAATCCCACAAAGAAGACGACCTGCTCCGTGTGTTCCGCTCACTCACTCCTTTTCAGCAGGAGGTTTACCTTGAGCAGGGCAAAGCCTTTATGCGTGCAGGCATTAAGAATCCCGACGCTGCCGATGAATAAAAGAAGAAACACAAAAGCCGTCGATGAAAACCGACGGCTTTTTACACAGCACAAAGCCCTTGCAGGTAAAGATGCAAGGGCATGTGTTTTTTGCGGTATTGATTTATTAAGTAATTGCTTCTTTCTCAGATGAGTAATAAGCGGAACTTACATTAATAATATGCTACGGAAGCACCTGCGATGATTACGATGATGAGGAAGTAGAGCACCCAGAAAACAGTCATAATAATAGAAAGAACAAGGCCGATTTTGCTGAAGATAGAACCAAGCTTTGCCTTGCCTGCAAGCTGACCGAAAGATGCTGCATATTTTGCGGCTTCCTTTTTGCCAAGAATGGCGAAGATAAGACCGGGAACACCAAGTTCGGAAAGTACCAGAGCGATGATACCGAAAATCATAGCCTTCATAGAGTTGTCCTGTGCAGGAGCAGCAGGAGTTGCGTTGTATGCGGGAGTCTCAGGTGCTGCAGTGTATACAGGAGTTTCAGGTGCAGAGGCTGTTTTGTTTACAGGCTCATTGCTGATTTCGTTGAAAATGTTATTCATGTTATCCATGATGATTCTCCTTTAAGAATAATAAACTGAGTTTTTTCAGTACTCTTAACTGTTGAGGTGATTATACAATAATTGACGGCAAAAAACAATACTTCAGGGCAAGTTCTTACAGTTTCACTAAAGTTCGTTTAACGAAAAACAGAAAGAATATGTAATATTTCCTAAGTAACAGGAAGGGGTTGTTATTATTTGCAGAACAAAATGGCACAAACTTATCTTTTATATGTAATCTTGAAATTATGGCCGTGTTGTAGTAACATATTATATATATGTTCAGATGTTTTGCTTATGCCTTATAAGTATATAGGAGGGTTGTGTATGAAAGAAAAGTTCAGAAAAAAGATGGAAGAGAATTCTGAATACAGAGATATGAAAGAAAAACAGAGCAAGCGTCTTGAGAAATCAGAAAAAGGAGTCAATGCTTATACGGTTTTTCTTGGGGTTGTATGCGTGATTATCGCGGTGGTTTTCTTTGTTTTTGCAGAATTCCTGCTGGGGTTGATTTTTCTGGGCCTTGCCGCAATTCTCGGAGTAATGGCATACTTTTCTTACCGTGAAGAAAAGAAAAACATCGAAAGCAAGAACGACAAAGAATAATATAATAAGGTGTATGAGAGGTAACTATGAAGAATAAAAAGAAAAAGCCCTCAAGGCTCAAACGGTTTGCTCCCTATTACGGCAAGTACAAGGGCATAATGGTGAAAGACCTGCTGTGTGCGGCTCTGACCACTATCTGTGAACTTTTGCTTCCCCTTTTAGTACGTGAGATTACCACCAGAATCGGCGGAGACGGGGTACAGCTTACAGTAAATTACATACTCATTCTGGGTGCGGCTTACCTTATCCTGCGTGTGATTGACTCGGCTGCATACTACTATATGGCAAACACAGGCCATGTAATGGGCGCAAGGATTGAAACAGATATGCGCAGGGATCTGTTTGCACACCTGCAGCTTCTGCCTTTCAAATATTACGATAACACAAAGGTAGGCACACTGATGTCCCGTATTACAAACGACCTGTTTGATGTTACGGAGTTTGCACATCATTGTCCCGAGGAGTTTTTCATTGCTGGCATCAAGATTATTGCTTCTTTTGTAATTCTCTGCACAATGAATATTCCCCTGACTCTCATTGTGTTTGCGGTTATTCCTCCTATGATAATGGTGCTGTATTTCTTTAACAGACGTATGCGTGAGGGATTCCGCAAGCAGAGAAAAGAACTGGGTGAACTCAACGCCGCAGTTGAGGACAGTCTGCTTGGAGTAAGGGTTGTACGGTCCTTTGCAAACGAGAGTATCGAGGAAGAAAAGTTCAGAGAGGGCAACAGCCGTTTCCTTGATATCAAGGCTAAGAACTACAAGTATATGGGCGGATTTCAGGCTTCAACAAGATTCTTTGAAGGCTTTATGTATATTGTGGTTGTGGTGGTAGGTGCCTTGTTTATGCTTAAGGGAAAAATCACTTCTCCCGAGTTTGTGGCTTACCTGCTGTATGTTACCACTTTGTTTGCAACTATCCGCAAGATTGTTGAGTTTGCAGAGCAGTTCCAGAGGGGTATGACAGGCATTGAAAGATTCTTTGAGATTATGGACACAGAGCCTGAAATCAAAGATGCTCAGGATGCACAGGACCTTGAGAATGTACGCGGTGAGATTGAATTCAATGATGTTACCTTCAGCTATTCTGAGGATAACGAAGATGTTCTGCAGAATGTAAGCTTTAAGATAAGGGCAGGGGAGAATGTGGCCCTTGTAGGTTCTTCGGGCGGTGGCAAAACTACCATTTGTTCACTTATCCCCAGGTTCTATGAGGCAGATTCAGGTGTGGTTTCCATTGACGGCACAGATATCCGCACAGTAACTCTCAGGTCTTTGCGTTCAAGTGTAGGTGTTGTTCAGCAGGACGTCTATCTGTTCTCAGGCAGTGTTTACGATAACATCGAGTACGGTTGCCCCGGTGCAACAAAGGAGCAGATTATTGAGGCGGCAAAGCTTTCGGGTGCTCACGATTTCATTATGGAACTTCCCGAAGGGTACGATACCTATGTGGGAGAAAGAGGCGTGAAACTTTCAGGCGGACAGAAACAGCGTATTTCAATCGCCAGAGTTTTCCTCAAGAATCCTCCCATACTTCTTCTTGACGAGGCAACCTCTGCGCTGGATAACGAAAGCGAATACCTTGTGCAGAAATCTCTGCAGAAGCTTTCTCAGGGCAGAACAACCATCACAGTTGCCCACAGACTCACAACAATCAAGAATGCAGACCGAATCTTTGTAATTACCAAAGAGGGAATTGCTGAGGAAGGAACTCACGAGGAGCTTCTTGGCAAGGGCGGTATTTACAGCGGACTCTACAGTGCTTACGGCGGAATGTAAAATGAAAGCCCTCCTCTGTGAGGAAATTCCCCTGTTAGGGGAAATGTCTGCGAAGCAGACAAAAGGGTTGCCGCTTTCGCAGAAAGGGTGGCACGGTGCAAGCCGTGACGGGAGGAGTAAAAAAAGGCTTGTTTTACTCCCTCAGTCTTTCGGCTTTGCCGAAATTCAGCTCCCTCTTAGAGGGAGCCTATACAGTGTTAAGGAGA
>JAZQHL010000027.1:0-2574 GCA_045540595.1 Ruminococcus sp. | reverse complement strand
AACCGCTCTGCTGGCTGTGTTTATTATTGCGCAGCTGTATATAAACACCTTCTATGCAGACCTTATTACCCAGCTTGAGCAGGCTGCTTACAGTGCACCCTGGATTACAAACTCCGAAAGTACGGTTACTATGCAGAGTTTCCTTATGGGACTTGACAAAGAGGATATAATTGTACTGGCAATAAGTTACTTTGCAGGAATGGGCCAGATTGCTCTGCGTGTACTGTGCGGAATCTTCGGCAACAGATGGTACAAAAAGCACTGCATCAGAAAAATCACACAAATCAAATCCGAGGCAGGCAGCAAAGAAAGTGCTGATGCTCAATTACAGACAAAGGGCGGAGTGAACAACGCACTGGCAATGAGCCTTATTTTCTCATACTTCGTGCTATCTGTTCTACCCGTTTTCTTCTGAGGGAGGATAAAAATGAAAATTACAAAAGCAGTTATTCCTGCTGCAGGACTTGGTACAAGAGTTCTTCCTGCTACCAAAGTTATGCCCAAGGAAATGCTACCTATTGTGGATAAGCCTGCAATCCAGTATATAGTTGAAGAAGCTGTAAGTTCAGGCATTACCGATATTCTCATCATCACAAACCGCGGCAAAGGCTTCATAGAAGATCACTTTGACAAAGCCCCTGTGCTTGAGAGTATCCTTGAAAGAGACAAAAGATATGATTTGCTTGAGAGCATTCAGCCTCTTGATAAACTTGCCAATATCCACTATGTGCGTCAGATCGAAACAAAAGGTCTGGGACATGCCATAAGCAAGGCAAGAATGTTTGCAGGCAATGACCCTGTGGCTGTGCTTTACGGTGATGATGTTATTGTTGGCGGAAACGCTCCTGCTACCAAAGAGTTGATTGATGCTTACGGTACATACGGCAAGGGTGTTATCGGCATAAAACCTGTTACAAGAAAAGAAATTGCAAACTACTCCTGCGTAAAGATAGATCACATCAAAGATAACATCTACAGATGTACCGATATGATTGAAAAGCCTCAGCGGGACGAAGATATTTTCTCACTTTACTCAATTCTGGGCAGATGTGTGCTTCCTCCTGAGATTTTTGACATTCTCGACCACACTCCCCCGGGAGCAAAAAATGAGATTCAGCTTACAGATGCTATGAGAGAACTGGCAACAACCAGCGGTATGACCGCGGTTGAATACTCAGGCAAAAGATATGACATCGGCAACAAGTTCGGAATTATGAAGGCTACCATAGAAATCGGACTCAGCCACCCTGAAATAGGTGATGAGTTCAGAGAATATCTGAGTGAGTTTCTGAAATCAGGAATTCTGAACTGATATATTCAATATACAATCATTTTTGCGGACAGTAAGAGGATTCTGCTGTCCATAAATTCTGGAAGGAGATAATTAATTATGAAAGCAGTTATTACTGTACTGGGAAAAGATAACGTAGGTATTCTGGCAAAGGTATCCTGTGCTTGTGCAGAAAGAAACCTTAACATTCTTGAGGTTACACAGAGCGTTCTGCAGGACCTTTTTGCTATGATTATGCTCGTTGAGTTTGAAAAGGACAAGGCTCCCTCTTTTGAGGAACTTAACAAGGACTTTGATGAACTCGGTGAGAAAATCGGCACCAAAATCCACATTATGCATGAAGATATCTTCAACAGCATGCATAAGATCTGAGGTGGCTACAAATGCTTGAAACAAAAGACATACTTGAAACCATAAATATGATTGACAACGAACACCTTGATGTTCGTACCGTAACCATGGGTATTTCTCTCCTTGACTGTATCGACCCGGACATTGACAAGGCTTGCGAGAATGTATACAACAAAATCTGCAGATACGCCGCAGACCTTGTTCCCACAGTTGAGGCTATTTCCAGAGAGTACGGAATTCCTATTATCAACAAAAGAATTGCTGTTACTCCTATCTCTATGATTGCTGCAGTCTGTCAGGACAAAGACCCCATCAAATTCGCTTATGCACTGGACAGAGCAGCAGAAACACTGGGTGTAAACTTCATCGGCGGATACTCTGCTCTTGTGCACAAGGGCTTCTCTGCAGGTGACTATGCCCTGATTGAGAGCATCCCCCGTGCTCTGGCTGAGACAAGCCACGTATGCTCCTCTGTGAATATCGGCTCCACAAAAGCAGGTATAAATATGGACGCAGTAAAGATGATGGGCAGAATCGTTAAAGAGGCTGCAGAGCTTACTCAGGATAACAACTGTGCAGGCGCTTCAAAGCTTGTAGTATTCTGCAATGCTCCTGAGGACAACCCCTTTATGGCAGGTGCATTCCACGGTGTTGGTGAGGCTGACTGTGTTATCAATGTTGGTGTTTCTGGTCCCGGCGTTGTACGTGCGGCACTTGCAAAAATTGATGACAAAGAAGACCTTTCACACGTTGCTGATGTTGTTAAGAAAACCGCATTCAAGATTACAAGAATGGGTCAGCTGGTTGCACAGGAAGCTTCAAAGCGTCTTTGCGTACCCTTTGGTATTGTTGACCTTTCACTTGCTCCTACTCCCGCTGTAGGAGACTCTGTTGCTCATATTCTTGAGGAAATGGGACTTGAAATCTGCGGT
>JAZQHL010000026.1:0-31735 GCA_045540595.1 Ruminococcus sp. | reverse complement strand
CAACAGAGTCGATAACAATAACATCAATAGCGCCTGAGCGGATAAGTGCCTCTGCAATTTCAAGTGCGTCCTCACCTGTGTCGGGCTGAGAAACAAGCAGAGAGTCAACGTCTACACCCAGAGCAGCAGCGTAAACAGGGTCGAGTGCGTGCTCAACGTCAATGAATGCAACGTTGCCGCCGTCTTTCTGACCCTCTGCAATGCAGTGCAGAGAAAGTGTGGTTTTACCTGAAGATTCAGGTCCGTAAATCTCGATGATTCTGCCGCGGGGCAGACCACCGATGCCAAGTGCGATATCAAGAGAGAGCGAGCCGGTGGAAACGTGGCCCACGCTCATAGCCTCATTCTGACCAAGACGCATAACTGCGCCCTTACCAAACTGTTTTTCAATCTGACCGAGTGCGGTCTCAAGTGCTTTTGCTTTATCAATTGCCATAGCGTTCAATTCTCCTTCTGTGTCTTTATTCGAAGATAAAGGTATCTTTCTGATACCGATAATATTATAAAATAACCCGTGGACAAATGCAATATTTTTGGCTCAAAAAGTTCGAACAAAATTTCTAATTGTTACGCAGAGTCCCGTTTATGGCCCTGTGCACACCGCCTATATCATCAAAAACAGTGATGTTTTCATATCCTGCGGCTTCCATAAGGGCAGAAATCACCGACGCCTCCTGTGCGTCATACTCAAAAGCAAGCATACCGCCTTTTCTGAGTTTGCTTGTATAAAGAGGGATAATCCTGCGGTAAAAATCGCAACCGTCCTTGCCTCCTGCAAGAGCCATCACAGGCTCAAAGCAGACTTCCTTTTGCAGGGTTTCCATATCGGCATCGGTTACATAGGGTGGGTTTGAAATTATAAGGTCAAACTCTTCGTCGGGGAAATCTTTGTAGCACTCGAAAATGTCACCGTGAATGATATTTATGTCTGCATTGTTTTCTCTGCAGTTTTTCTCAAGATAGGGGAGTGCCTTGTCAGACAGTTCCACAGCAGTGACATCTGCCTTCGGATATTGAAGTTTAAGGCTTATGGCAATGATGCCTGAGCCTGAGCAAAGGTCAAGGATTCTGATTTCTTCCTTGTTCTGTATTCTGTCAAGATAAGGGAAAGTGCAGGTGAGCACCACCTCGGTGTCATCACGGGGGATAAGCACACCTTCACCCACATAGAATTTTCTGCCGAAAAACTCCCAGTGTCCGATTATGTACTGCAAAGGCTCCCCCTCTTCACGCCTTCTGACAAGGGAACAAACCTTTTCACAGTTTTCAGCAGAGACTTCTTTCTCTCCGTCTGTAATAAGTTTGTGTCTTTCAAATGGAAAAACAGCGTTTATAAGCCATACTGCATCAAAGGCAGGAGAGTCTGCTCCTGCCTTCTCAAGTTTTTCTTTTACATAAAAGTAAAGTTCGTTCAGTGTCATAACTTATTTGCAATTAACAATGTCTGAGCCGTCATCGGGGATAACGGGTGTGATTGCTGCAATGGCAACCTCCAGCATTTTATCGTCGGGCTCACGGGTAGTGATACGCTGTGCCCACAGACCGGGAGCGGCAATAATGCGTGTAAACCAGTTGTCGTGCTTACCGCAGAGTTTTATGAGTTCATAGCCGATGCCTACTGAAAGGGGCAGAAGCAGAATCTTGATTGCGGAGCGGAGCACTGTACCCCAAACGCCCAGCCATGAAAACTGAGGAACAAAGAGACCGATAACTATACCTAAGATAAGCATAATAACGATGAAGCTTGTTCCGCAGCGGGGGTGAAATCTGGAGTGCTTTCTGATGTTTTCAACGGTGAGCTCTTCGTCTGCTTCGTAGCAGAAGATAGTTTTGTGCTCAGCGCCGTGATACATAAATACTCTCTTCATATCTTCCATCTGTGAAACTATGATGATGTAGCCTAAGAAAAGAGCAATTCTCAGAATACCCTCAAAAGCAGACTGGGTAAGTCTTGCGTCGAAGAATGCGTTGAAAGCAGGGGAAATATCAAGGTTTGAGATAAGGCTGTAAAGGAATGTGGGAAGCCAGAAGAAAAGCACAAGGGCAAGACCCACACCCAGCACTGAGGCAATGGACATAATAACACCCATAAGTTTTTCGCCCAGTTTGTCGTTGAGCCATTTTTCAAATTTGCTCATCTCTTCCTCTTCCTGTTCGATAGAGCCTATAGCCTTATCAGCAGAGAGCATAAGGGATTTGTAGCTTAAGCGGAAAGAGTCGATCATTCCCACTACACCGCGGATAAGAGGCAGGCGGAAGAACTTTCCTTTTGAGGAAATAGGCTTTACTGTGATTTCCTCGGTTTCGATTGTGTCCTCACCTGTACGTACTGCAACGTTTATGTTTTTTGGGCCTCGCATCATAATACCTTCAATAAGAGCGGAGCCGCCGATAGATGTAATCTTCTTTACATTTTCTTTTTTATCGCAAGACATAAAAACACCTTCCTTTTCTGTATAGTAAATACCTTCCGATTATTCGGTCATAACGGGAATGGTGATGGTAACAGTAGTGCCTACACCGATTCCGCTTTCTATATCAAGGGTACCGCCGTGCTTCTGGATAATTTCGTCTGCAATGGCAAGACCTATACCTGAGCCGCGGACACTCTGATTTGCTTTGAAGAATTTGTCTTTGACACGGGGCAGGTCATCCGGAGCGATTCCGCAGCCTGTGTCGGTGACAACAATTTTTATTACCTCTCCTTCGTGGAGAACCTGAATACCCACAACGCCTTCTGCAGGTGTGTACTTGAGAGCGTTGTCAATAATGTTTATAAAGACCTGCTTGAGTTTATTCTTGTCCGCCATAACAGGGGGCATAATATCGGGCTGGTCATAGAGCAGATGCTTCTGCTCTGTAATTGCTCTGTCACGGAGCATATAAAGGACTTCTTCAATCTCTGCCAGAATATCAAGTTTTTCCATTCTGAGCACCATGCTCTCGTTCTGCATACGTGAGAAGTCCAGAAGTTCCTCAACAATACCTGTAAGGCGGGAGGATTCTTTTACGATGATATCCATACCTTTGTCAAAGGTTTCCTGGTCGGGAATACCGCAGCTCTGCATAGTTTCCGCCCAACCCTTGATAGCGGTCAGAGGAGTACGCAGTTCGTGAGAAACGCTGGAGATAAAGTCGTTTTTGAGCCTTTCGGAAGCGCCCAGTTCCCTTGCCATATCGTTGATAGAGTCGCAAAGGTCACCGATTTCGTCATCGTACATCTTGTCAATCTGAGCATTGAAGTCACCCTGTGCAATCTTCTTTGCAGTGTCAGAGATAACTCGTACAGGGCGTACGATAGAGCGGATAAAGTATGTGCCCGAGAAAATAACAAGAGAGATAATAAGAATTCCCACTGCTGTGAAGATTGCAATTGCTGAGAAAACAAGTCTGTTTACAGCAGAAAGGGAAGATACATAGCGGATAGCACACACTGTGTTTCCCGAGGAGTTACGGACGATTCTTGTGATGGCTGTCACCTTTTCACCTGTGGAGAGTCTGCCTGTCCACTTGGCATAGCCCGAGGCGGCAGTCTTTGCCATATCATAGTCGGGCATTGGCTCGTCTCCTTCGGGGGTGAAGCCTGTGGAGATTACCATAATATCACCTGAACGGCTGATAACAGTGATTTCCATATTCTCTTTTTCAGAGAAGTTTTCTACATAGTCTCTGACTGTAGATGAGAAACCTGCGTCTGTGTCAGAGTTATAGTCGGAAAGAATATTAAGGAGCTCTACACTGCGGCCGCTCAGAGTCTGTTCAACAGATGAATAGTAGTAGGTAGAAAAGAAATATGAAAGACAGACTACTGCAAATACAACAATTGCAACAATAGTACACAGGGTGTTCAGCACCCAGCGTTTTGTAATACCTTTTACCACAGATGTACGACCTCCTTTCCTGAGATTTCAGTTTGCTTTGTAGTAAGGCTAAGTGAAAGAGACAGGGAGTTATGCATCCCACTTGTAGCCCAGACCCCAGACAGTCACAATGTACTTGGGATTTGAAGGCTCGTCTTCTACCTTCATACGCAGACGGCGGATATTAACGTCAACGATTTTCTCTTCACCAACGTATGCCTCACCCCAGACGTGATTGAGGATGTCACCTCTGTCAAGGGCAACGCCGGGATTTGAGAAGAAGTATTCCATAATCTGGAACTCAACCTGAGTGAGTTCAATCTGCTTGCCGTTTTTGGTGAGTGAGCGGTTTCTCAGGTTAAGAGTGAAAATACCGCTCTTCATTTCTTCCTTGAAGTTGTTTTCAGACCTCTGCTGCGCAATGGCAATTCTGCGGTAGAGAGAGTCTACACGTGCAACCAGCTCACTGGGAGAGAAGGGTTTTGTAACGTAGTCGTCAGCACCCAGCATAAGACCTGTTACCTTGTCCATCTCCTGTGTGCGGGCAGAAAGCATTATAATGCCGATGTTTCCGTTTTTATTTCTCAGCTCCTTGCAAACCTGGAGTCCGTCCATGCCGGGCATCATAATGTCAAGGATAGCAACATCAAAGTCACCGCCGTGCTCCTCGTATTTCTGCAGACCTGCCTCACCGCAGTCTGCCTCTACTACCTCGTAGCCTGCACGTCTTAAGTTGATTACCACAAAGTCGCGGATTGCGGCTTCGTCCTCGCAGACAAGAATCTTTTTCATAATAAAACCTCCGTTTCACGTTTTAAGATTTCACGTTAATTTTCCGTATTTTATGGGGTATCTCCGCCAAATTGTTTATTTTGCAGTCAGGGTAAATGCCTTTGCAATTTCTTCGTTTGTAAGCATCATCTCACTGTTGAGCCCCGGTGTGATGAATGAGTACACGTAGTTGTCGTTGCGGGCAAGCTCTGTGTAACCCTTTGCAGATACGCCGTCGGCAAAGGCTTCAGGAGTAAACATTCTTATAATGAGAATAGCATCACCGGGTTTGCCGTTTGTCCACTCATAGAAAGTGATTTCGTTTGTGGAGTAGTTTACATATGCTGTGTAATTGTCGCCCCATTTTTCGGGGACAGTAAAACGCAGACCGTATACAAGGCTTGTAACCTGTGTTTTGTTGATATCCATGGTGCCCATGGCATTGTACTCGCACCAGTGGATAAGGGCTGCAGGTACTGCCTCGGTCTGGATATCGTCAATCCTGAGTTTGAAGGTGTTGGGGACTTCGATTATACCGTCGGAGTCAATATCCTCAGAAAGAACAGCATAGCTTCTTTCCTTCTGGTTTGTGGGGGTATCTCCTGCAAAGGAAACTACCTGCAGGGATGCAAAGTAGTCACTGTAATAAATAAGCTGGGTTTTGTATGTGGGGGTTGAGTTTGCACCGTTGGCGGTTACTCCGTCAACAACAGCACCCTGCTGTCCGTAGAAAACCCTGCCTGTCTGAATTTTTGCGAAACTTACCACGTCACCGTCAATAGGAGCCTCACTGATAGTGTAAAGGCTGTTCTTTGTATCGTTGAGAGTGATGAGTGTTGCACTTGCAGGTTTGTCTGCAGTGTAAAGAGAAAGGAGTAAAAGTTCCTCTTTGCCACTGCCTGTAAAATCGGAGCATAAAAGTTCGGAGTACTGGCTTTCACAGATTATCTCAGAACTTATGCCCGAAGAAGTCATATAAAGTGAAAGGTCTTTTACCAGATTGTTGTAGGTGGACCAGCCGACAATGATTTCAGATGTTCCGTCACCGTCAAGGTCGGTGAAAAGAAGTCTGTCAACAGCGGTGCTTTTGCTTACGTGGTTTCCTACGGTTGTCCACTTACCGTCAATGTTATCCATAATCAGCAGGTGGATTGTCTGTGCCTCACCTGCAGGCAGGTAAAAGGCAATAGCCTCTTCAACGCCGTCAGAGTCGTAGTCAACAGTGGTGATTGCAGAGCGGTAACTGCCGCTCTGGGGATACTTCAGTGTGTAGTCCGCTCCTGCCTCTGTGTCTATAAGTTTCTGGATTGCCGCTTTTTCACCTGTAGCCTTGGGAGGGCTCATAAGGTCGATTACGTTGAAGGTAATAACATCACAGCCGCACAGTGAAAAAATCATAAAGACGGTCAGGATAGTAATGAGTATTTTCTTTTTCAAATAGTACCGCCTCCTTCTTTGTGCGGTTTCAGTATGTGTTTGCGCAGATTAAGAAAGGTCTTTCTTGACTGCAACAAGGTATTTGATGAGGATACCCTCGTCAGAAAACATTTTCTCATGTTCGGTAACGATGTTGTCTTTTACATCGCTTGAGTGCAGGTCACGGGTAAGATATGTAATCTCAAATCCGCACTGAGCAAAATACTCAAGGCTGTCCTCAAAAAGTTCATCAGAGTCGGTTTTGAAGTGAATCTCGCCGCCCTCTGCAAGGAATTCCCTGTACTGCATAAGCTTTGTGGGGTGGGTGAGGCGGCGTTTGTTGTGCTTGCCTCTTGGCCAGGGATTGCAGAAGTTTATGTACATACGGCTGATACCGTCAGCCTTGTCAATAATATCTGTGATTTTATCTACGTTGTAAGCGGTCAGGACAATGTTGCTTACATCTCTGCCGTTTTCTTCAAAGAGTCTGACAATGTTGCGCCTGCCCACTGCAAGCATATCACTGATAAGGTCAACTGCAATGAAGTTGACGTCAGGATTCTTAAGTCCCTTGTGAGCAACAAAGGTGCCCTTGCCGCAGCCGACTTCAAGTTCAATGGGATTTGAATTTCTGAAGAAACTCTGCCAGTTTCCTTTGTATTCTGCGGGCTTACCGACAAAGAAGGGACAAGCGTTCAGCTCAGGTACAGCCCATTTCTTTTTTCTCATTCTCATGTATATCACCGAAAAACACAATATTTATATATAAAATACCTTAATTAGTAATTATTATATCAAAATGTAGTGTTTATTGCAATTGTTTTTGCACAAAAAGTTGTGATGTTTTAATAATATTTACAATTATGAAAACAAAAAGCCGTCAGGTGTTAAACCCAACGGCATAATGCAAGTGTTGTTTTTTATTTTTTTAGGTCTTTTCTTACAATCCCGTAACAGCAGATGTCAAGGTATTCTCCCCAAAGAGTTTTGAATTCCTCCCTGTGGGTACCCTCGTATGTAAGACCGCATTTGAGTGCAACCTTACCTGATGCAGGGTTTCTGACAGCGTGGCAGATTACAATTCTGTTTACATTCACCTGAGAGAAAAGAAAATCTATAACTGCTGAGACAGCTTCAGTCATAATACCTTTGCCCCAGTAATCATAGCCGAGACAATACCCCAGTTCGGCACTGTCGTTTCCCTCAGAATACCTGACAACAGAAATACTGCCCACAACCTCTCCGTTGAATTCTATGGCCCACTGATACCAGTCATCTTTCTGATAATCGGCACACCACAGCCCCAGAACATACTGTGTGGTTTCAATGCTTTCGTGGGGAGGCCAGGTAAGAAATTTTGTGACCCGTTCGTCCTTTGCCCAGTTGTTGAACATTGCCTGTGCATCATCGGGGGTGAATTTTCTCAGCAAAAGCCTTTCGGTTTTGATGGTCTGCGTTCCTTTGTGTGTAAGCAATTTATATCATTCCTTTCTGAATATGTCAAGGGTGTGGTGTGAATAGCCTATCATATCCTGCCTTTCACAGGTGGCAAAGTGATATTTTAAAAATAACTCGTAGGTTTTATCGTCCATTTGGTCAACGGTGTCACGAATGTGGTTTGTATATCCATCAGTTGCTACCAAATGAAGCTGTGTGACATTAAAACGCTTTCGTAAGTTATCTATATCTTCTTTTCGGTAAAGCTCAAAAATATCCCACGGGTTTGAGAATGTATCAAAAGTTTCTGTGTTAAGCATACATTTTTCGATGATGTTATGAATCTCGCCCTTTACAAACCCGTAAGAGAGGATAGAAGCATCACCCATACAGTATGCACTGAATATTATACCGCCCTTTTTTGTTACGCGTATTGCTTCTGATAAGGCTTTTGTTTTGTTTTCTTCAGTGAACAGATGATACATAGGACCCAGCAGTAAGGTAATATCATAGGTGTTGCTTTCAAATTGAGATAAGTTTGTTGCGTTTCCTTGAGTGATAGTAACTTTTTCGTTTTCTGTGGTGTTTTGTTTAAAAATCTCTATGTTATGCTCCAAAAGCTCAACAGCGTCTACTGTGTACCCTTCCTGTGCAAGTGTATGGCTATATCTGCCCGTTGCCGCACCTATTTCTATAATCCTCATATCAGGTTTAAGAAATTTGCTAATATATCTTATTGTTGTTGCAAATTCAACATATCCGTGTTTTGACAGTAGCCTTCCGTGTTCATCGTAATTCTCGTAGAAGTTGCTTAAAATCTGTTTTGTTTCCATTTTATTCCCTCCTGAAAAAATAAAAAAGCAGTGCAAGCATCAAAGGTTGATGGCTTGCACTGCTGATATCCTGCCTGTGTAAATTATTTATTTACAGCATGATGGGTATAACAATGTAAGCCCGATGCTCTGCCAATTCTTAGCAGGGACAGCGGACATCATATCGACCATATAATTGCGACTCTGAATACTATGCATTGTTACACCTCCGAAAAAATTTATCAAATTATACTCCTGTATTGTGTTGATGTCAAGAGTTTTTCAGATGCAGGAATAAGGATTTTTGTTTGCGGTTGATAATAAAAATTCGGTTTCGGGGAATCTGTCTGAAAGTTTTCTTGCAAGGGGAGATACCGCAATGTTTTCTGTGAAGAAGTGACCTGCCACAACCATAGGAATACCTGTAGCGATTGCTTCAAGGTACTCGTGGTGTTTTGCTTCACCTGTCAGAAAAGCATCTGCTCCCAGAGCTACGGCAGAGTGATACATATCACCGCCTGCACCTGAACACATACCAACGGTTTTTATTTTTCTGTTGCCCTTTGTGTATGAAACACTGTCAGTACCCAGACTGTCTTTTACAAGCTGTGCAAATTCCTCTGCGGTGAGTTCTGTGCTGAGTTCACCAAGGCATACAAACTCCTCAGGAAAAACACGGATATCAGAAAGACCCAGAGCCTTTGCAAGGCACACGTTCACACCGTCTTCCTGTGCAATATCAAGATTTGTGTGCAGGCATAAAGCATTGATGCCCGCCTGTGCCAGCAGATAGGGGACAGAGTCTGTGCTGAGTTTTCTCAGGGGATTGAAGATGACAGGGTGGTGGCTTATGATAAGCTGAGCCCCTGCTTCTTTTGCTTCCTTTACAACCTCAGGGGTAATATCAAGAGTCACAAGAGCCTTTGTTACTTCCTGTGAGGAATCTCCCACAAGGAGACCGCAGTTGTCAAAATCAGCGGCGGTTGCAAGGGGAGCAAAGGTTTCTGTAAATTCAATTATGTCTTTTACAGTAATCATTCTGAGTCTGTCCTCTCTGAGATTATTTGTGCAAGTTTTTTGTACTTTTCATCTGCAGCAGAACGTTTCATAAGAATTCCTGCCTGCATTCTGAGGAAAGCCCTGTCTTCTTCATAAAGCTCAGGATTGAGTTTTCCTGTATAGGTGAAAAGTTCACTGCAAGGAGTGCTGTGACCTGTGTAAGCAACACACAAAACGGTGTAAGGCTTGCCCTCGGCAATACAGCATTTCTGCTCTGTAATTTCAAAGCCTGAGTCATAAAGATATTTTATAACTCTTTCACCCTTTGTCATAGGCTGGAGGATAAGACGTTTGTCTTTATCCTTGAGCCACTGTGCGTCAGATATGATACCGATGATTGTGTCAGCGCCCATACCTGCAATGACAATGTCGGTTACTTCCTCAGAGGATATACCCTGAAGGCCGTTGCAAAGTCGCACCGATACTTTGTTGGATACGTTGTATTTTTCAATAGTCTGCTTGCCGCGGCTCAGAGGCTCGGGGTTTATATCTGCCGCAATGGCAGATTCGATTTTGTTTTCAAGGGCAAGGCACACAGGCAGATATGCGTGGTCAGTACCTATATCTGCAAGTTTTGCGCCGACTCTGACAAAGCCGGCGCAAAGTGAAAGTCTTGAATCAAGTGAAAAAGGTGATTGCATAAATTATGCACCGATAGCTTCGTTTAACTTGCTTACAAGTTCATCTGCGTCAGTGCCGTGAACCTGACAAGCCTCTGCAATAGTCTCACCTCTTGCAGCAGGACAGCCAAGACAGTGCATACCGATAGCAAAGAAATGCTCTGCTGTTTCGGGATACATATCCAGTACATCACCGATAATGGACTCTTTTGTGATAGTCATAGTAAAACCTCCGTAATGAAAATTAAAACTGATTTGTCAGTATACAAAATAATTATATCACCCTGAGTTACAAAAATCCACAATTTTTTTCAGGCTCCCTTTCAGAGGGAGAAGTCAGTCGTCAGCCTGACTGAGGGGGTAAAGAAAAGGCTTTGTGTAAAGATGTCTGATGTGTATGTGTGGCAGGGCTTGTTCTACCCGATTCCTCCTTGTATAAACAGAAAACTCCCAAGGAAGCCTTGGGAGTTAGTCACAAAATATATATCCGAATCTATGTCCGAAGAATTATTCTGCGTCTGTGCCTCTTCTCTTGTCCAGACATGCTCTGCAGTAGTAGTCTTTGCCCTCCATGGGTGTGAAAGGAACGGAATCCTCAGCACCACAGTCAGCACATGTGATAGGATGTCTTTCTCTTGCAGGTCTTGCTGCGTTCTTGCGTGCTGCTCTGCAGGCTTTGCAGCGCTGAGGCTCATTTGCAAGTCCCTTTTCTGCGTAGAATTCCTGCTCTCCTGCGGAGAAAATAAATTCCTCGCCGCATTCCTTGCAAATGATGGTCTTGTCTTCGTACATGAGATTTACCTCGCTTTGGAAAATAATAATATTTTTATCCTTTGTGACCTTACGTCCGCAGGACAAATTTCATAGTGGTTGCGTAGCGAAAGGAAGAGTCAGATTTTGTCCATTCCTTTAAGGATTTTACGCCTTATACGCTGCATCGCATTGTCTACAGCCTTGGTGGAAATTGAGAGTTTTTCTGCAATTTCTACGTAGGAAAGACCCTTCAGATATGCTCTGAGCACTGCCATTTCAAGGGGAGACAGAGTGTCTTTTATCAGATTTACAAGTGACTGTGAACTTTCCTGCTCCAGTATAAGGGTTTCGGGATTTCCCATATTGTGGTCTGAAGGCTCAATGTCCTCAAATGAAACAAGGGAATCCTTGGGAATAGTGCTTTTTGTGTTTGCACTGCGTATGAGTGACATAAAGCGGTTGTTGATGCAGACACCTGCATAATTGCGGAAACTTGCTTTTTTGCTTCCGTCATAAGTTTTGCAGGCACTGTGAAGAGCCAGAAGCCCCTCCTGCATAAAGTCTGCACGGTCTGAGCCTACGGCGGAATACTGGCTTGCAAAGTAGCCGATAAGTCCCTGATATCTTCTTACCATTTCAGAAAAAGCGGCCTGATTGCCCTTCTTCACTTCTGCTGCAAGCTCAGGGTCTGAACAGGTTCTGAGTTCCTGCGGTGCTTTGAAACCTTCCAATGATATACCTCTCATACGCTATAATACATTATTAGTTTACATTATTAAAAACGATGAGTCAATCAACAACTGCAATTTTTGGTTATTTTTTACCCTAATTTATACAAAATTGCTAAATCCTGATCCGTTTTTTTGTATGGATAATAATGAGTTTAGGTGGTATAATCATAGAATAACACAGAACTTGTGTCGGATTATGTACGTACCTGTATTCCCGTAAGAAGGAAATACGACTTTTAATAAAGGAGAGCGGAGCAAATGGTAGTAAAATGCAACAGTGTGGGACTTTTCGGAATGGACGGATATATGGTGGAGGTTGAGGCTGATGTTTCAGGCGGTATGGCAGCTTTTGATATAGTTGGTCTGCCTGATACAGCAGTCAGAGAAAGCCGTGACAGAGTACGCACCGCAATGCACAACTGCGGTTACGGATTTCCTGTGTCACGCATTACAGTAAACCTTGCCCCTGCAGATATCAAAAAAGCAGGTCCTCTCTATGACCTGCCCATACTTGTATCCATTATGCACGCTACTTTGCAGATTTCCGCACCTTTATCAGACTGTGCCTTTATCGGTGAACTTTCCTTATCGGGTGAAGTTCGTTCTGTAAACGGTGTGCTTCCTATGGCAATAAAGGCAAAGGAAGCAGGAATAAAGAAACTTTTTGTTCCCTATGAAGATAGTGCCGAGGGTGCTGTGGTAGATGGAATAGAGGTTTATCCTGTGCGTACTGTGCCCGAACTTGTGGAACATTTGCAGGGCAGAAAACTCATAACTCCTGCCACTGCTCCCGAAACAATTCTTACTCACGGATTTATGCCTGATTTTTCTCAGGTGAAGGGTCAGTACGAGGCAAAGAGAGCTCTGGAGGTTGCTGCGGCAGGCGGTCACAATGTGCTCCTCATAGGCCCTCCCGGCTCAGGTAAGAGTATGCTTGCAAAACGTTTGCCCTCGATTCTTCCCGATATGACCTTTGAAGAAAGAATCGAAGCCTCAAAAATTCATTCTATTGCAGGGCTTCTTGCAAAGGGTCAGTCGCTTATTTCAGAGAGACCTTTCCGCAGTCCTCATCACACGGTATCATCGGTAGGACTTTCAGGCGGAGGAACTATCCCAAAGCCCGGTGAGGTTTCCCTTGCACACAACGGTGTTCTTTTCCTCGATGAACTTCCCGAGTTTTCGCGGAATGCACTGGAGGTACTGCGTCAGCCTATGGAAGACGGCGTAGTGACTGTTTCAAGGGTTCACTCCACAGTGAGTTACCCCTGTTCTGTTATGCTTGTTGCCGCAATGAATCCCTGTCCTTGCGGTTACTACGGTCATCCCCGCAAAAAGTGCACATGTTCGGAAAATGCAATTCATAAGTATCTGGGCAGAGTGTCGGGTCCTCTCCTTGACAGAATAGATATTCACGTTGAGGTGCCTGCTGTGGAGTATGACGAGCTGAGCTCCTACTCAGGTGCAGAGCCTTCTGCAAACATCAAAGAGCGGGTGGATAAGGCAAGACAAATCCAGACTGCAAGATTTGAAGAAACAGGAGTAACCTGCAACGCCCGTATGACTCCCGACCTGCTGAGAAAGGTCTGTGTGACAGATGACAAGGCAGAGCAGGTGCTCAGAAGTGCTTTTGATAAACTGGGCCTTTCTGCCCGTGCTTATGACAGGGTGCTGAAGGTGAGTCGTACCATTGCCGACCTGGATTCAAGTGAGGTTATCCGGGCAGACCACGTGCTTGAGGCGGTGCAGTACCGCACACTTGATAAGAAATACTGGAGCACATTCTGATTTTGTAACTATTTTTTAACTTGTACATACTGCACATAAGGGCAACTACATCTTGTGGCGGAAGAATATGTTTTGGGTGATATATGGCAAATCTTGTAAATATGATTGTCAAATTTTCACCAAAATCGAATGTTCGTTCCCAAGCGGAAAGAAAGTTTGCCGAAAAAAGGTTACAATTCAAAATATCGGTTGACATTGACGCCATTCTGTATTATTATTTGAATGCGAGATAATGGTTAAATCATATAAATTCGCAACTTTTCTTTTGTGTAATACTAACAAAGACAAAATCGGTAAAAATCCCATGAAATGGCGGGATTTTTCACCGAGCTTTACGGTCTTTTGTGATTAGTTTATTTTTTGATACAAACAATAACTACAAACCGTGTATCCCCTAATTTACTTAATTATCGGAGTGTGCAGATTTGGAAAAATATATTATTAACGGCGGAAAGCCTCTGATGGGTGAAGTTACAATCAGCGGTGCCAAGAATGCCGCAGTAGCTATAATCCCCGCGACAATCCTCTGTGATGAGCCTTGCCGCATTGAAAACGTACCCAATATCTCTGACGTTAACCTTATTGCCAGAATTCTTCAGAATCTGGGTGCAAAGGTAACCAGAGTTGACAAACATACACTTGATATAGACCCCAGACCCATCAACACCTGCGCTGCAACTGATGATTCTGTAAGAGGTATGAGAGCTTCATACTATCTTTTAGGTGCTCTTATCGGCAGATTCAATAAGGCAAAGGTGGCACTTCCCGGCGGGTGTAACTTCGGTCTGCGTCCTATTGACCAGCATCTGAAGGGCTTTGCAGCAATGGGTGCAAAGTGTGAGCTTATCGGCGGTGCCATTGTTGAGGCAAAGGCTGAGGGTAAGGTGCAGGGTGCCCAGATTTATATGGACACTGTATCTGTAGGCACCACAATGAATCTGATGCTTGCCGCTGTCAAGGCTGAGGGTCAGACTATCATTGAAAATGCTGCAAGAGAGCCCCACATTGTTGACCTTGCAAACTTCCTGAACTCCATGGGTGCAAATATCCGTGGTGCAGGTACAGATGTTATCAAAATCCGTGGTGTTGATTACCTCCACGGTATAACATATTCCATCATTCCCGACCAGATTGAGGCAGGCACATATATGGCTGCTGTTGCTGCAACCCGCGGCAGACTTCTGGTCAGAAACGTTACTCCCAAGCATCTGGATTCCATCACAGCAAAGCTGGAGGAAATCGGTGTTTCTGTTGAGGAATTTGACGAGGCTGTGCTCATTGATGCAACAGGCAGAGACCTTCGCCGTTGCAACATCAAGACTATGCCTCACCCGGGATTCCCCACTGATTGTCAGCCTCAGTTTGTGGCATTGCTCACAACCGTAAGCGGTACATCAATCGTTACAGAAAACGTGTGGGATAACCGTTATCAGTATATCAGAGAACTGCTTCTTATGGGCGCAAACATTTCTGTTGAGGGCAGAGTTGCCATTGTTGACGGTGACTCAAAACTCCACGGTGCACCCGTAAAAGCCTGTGACCTGCGTGCAGGTGCTGCTCTTATCATTGCAGGTCTTGTGGCATCAGGCACAACCGAGATTTCCTCTATCCACTACATTGAGAGAGGCTACGAGGAGCTTATCGAGAAGCTTCAGGCTTTAGGTGCAGATATCAAGAAACAGTACGTTCCCGATGAGGACGTTGCAGTTACAGCATAATCGTAATTTAAGCTGTTATCAGGGGTACCTCGCGTACCCCTGTTTTTAGTTTTATTGTGTGAATTTTTCAGTTCAGAGAGGAAACTACCTTGGCAAAACTTGTTACACTTTTCAGTTCTTCAGGCGGAAACAGCTATTACATAGGTGCTTCAGGTCAGGCTGTGCTCATTGATGCAGGCAGAAGCTGCAAGCAGATTGAGCAGGCTATGATGTCAAACAACCTTGATATGCGTTCAGTCCGTGCAATATTCATCACCCACGAGCATTCTGACCATTGTCAGGGGCTGAGGGTCCTTGCCTCACGCTATGGCATACCCGTGTATGCAAGCAAGGGCACTATGGAAGAGTTGGAGCAGGCAGGCAGACTTGATTCCCGCTTCAATACAGATATAATCGAATCAAGAATATCCATTGGTGATATGCTTATTGAGCGTATTGATACTCCCCACGATGCTGCTGAAAGCTGTGGCTACAGAGTAACAACGGCAGACGGCAGAAAAGCTATTGTTGCAACGGATATGGGCGTTATGCTCCCCACGGTACGCAGGGCAATCTCTGAGTGCGACGTGGCTGTGGTGGAGTCAAATCACGATGTAAATATGCTTTTGTCAGGGCCCTACCCTTATCCCCTGAAAAGACGTATTCTTTCTGACAGGGGACATCTGTCAAATATTGCCTGCGCAGAGGAGTTGCCCCACTTTGTGCAAAGCGGTGTGAAGCATATTCTGCTGGGACATTTAAGCGCAGAAAACAACACCCCGGAAGTGGCGTATCAGACCGCCTTGTGTGCACTTACTCAGGCAGGGCTTAAACTGAACGAGGATTTCACACTTCAGGTAGCACCCAGAGAAACCAACGGAAAAGCAGTTATTTTCTGATAAAGAGGTATATATGCAGAGTGTTAACATTATTTGCATCGGAAAACTGAAAGAAAAATATCTTGCAGATGCTATAAAGGAGTACAGCACAAGGCTGACACCCTTCTGCAAATTCCAGATAATCGAACTTGACGAGTACCGTCTGCCCGATAAGCCTTCTGAGGCACAGATTAAGATTTGCCTTGAGGAAGAGGGCAAGAAGATACTCTCTAAAATTTCAAAGAATTCTTATGTAATCCCTATGTGCATTGAGGGTAAAATCATTTCTTCGGAAGACCTGAGCTCCCTTGTGAGTGATGCAGGTGTTATGGGAAAAAGCACCGTGGATTTTGTAATCGGCGGGTCTTACGGACTTTCTGATGAAGTGAAGAAAAGAGGAGACTTCCGCCTTTCTATGGGCAGAATGACCTTTCCTCACCAGCTTGCCAGAGTAATGCTCTGTGAACAGATATACCGTGCCTTCCAGATAATGACAGGGGGAAAATACCACAAATAAGCAGAAAAAACCCTGCAGGGCAGTTTGCCTTCGGAAAGGTCTGCTTCAGAGGAAATACCCCGAAACGGCGGTATTTATTGACTTAATAAACTTGAGAAAGGAGCATACATAGTGGCACTTGACGGAATATTTTTAAGACATATTGGCAAAGAGATTGAGAGTCTGGCAACAGGTGCAAAGGTTAACCAGATTCATCAGCCCACCCGCGATGAACTGATAATTTCTATGCACACACATTCAGGCAACAAGCGCCTGCTTATCTCAGCCCGCGCGGATTCTCCCAGAGTGAGTTTCACAACCCACAGTGCAGAGAATCCCCCTGTTGCACCTATGTTCTGTATGCTGATGCGAAAGAAACTCTGCGGTGCAAGGCTTACAGGTGTGCGTCAGGTTGACCTTGAACGTGTGCTGTTTCTTGAGTTTGACGCTACCAACACTCTGGGAGACAGAACAAAACTCACTTTGGTTGTAGAGATAATGGGCAAGCACTCCAACTGTATTCTCCTTGATGAAGAGGGTGTTATCATTGATGCCCTCAAAAGAATCGACCTGACTCTTTCTTCAAAAAGACTTGTGCTTCCTCAGCTTCGGTTTGAACTTCCTCCTTCTCAGGGAAAGGTTTCATTCCTTGAATTGCCTGCACAGGTTATTGCAGAGCAGATTCTTGCAAAGGAGAATATGACTCTTGATAAAGCGATGCTTTCTGCTGTTATGGGTGTTTCTCCCATAGTGTGCAGAGAGGCTTCCTTCAGAGCAACAGGAGTTACAGATGCCCGTATTACGGATATGACAGAAAAGGAAAAATCAGCCTTTGTGAAGGAACTTGAGAGACTGAAGGATACTGCACTTTCCTGTGAGGGTACACCCTTTATGCTCAAAGACTCCACAGGCAAACCCTTTGACCTGACTTTTTCCTGCATTTCACAGTATGGCAGTGCCGCTGTGTGTAAGGAATATGAAAGTTTTTCTGTGCTATTGGACGAATATTACCATGAGCGTGACAGCATTGAACGAATGCGTGTGCGCAGTCGTGATCTTCTGAAACTTGTTTCAAATCATATAGCAAGGCTTTCAAGAAAACTGAGCAATCAGATGGCTGAGCTTGAACGCAGTAAAGACAGGGAGCACCTGCGCATCTGCGGTGATTTGCTTCAGGCAAATCTTTACAGAATAGAAAAAGGTGCGTCTTTCGTTGATGTAGAGAATTTCTATGATGAGAATATGGCAATTCTCAGAATCAAGCTTGACCCTGCAAAGAGTCCTGCACAGAATGCACAGCGTTATTACAAGGACTACGCAAGGGCAAAAACTGCAGATAAAATGCTCCGTATACAGATAGAAAAAGGCAGACAGGAACTCCTTTATCTTGAGAGCGTTTATGATGAGATAGAACGTGCAGAGTCTGACAGCGAGTTGTCCTCCATAAGACAGGAACTTATTCTGCAGGGATATATAAAACCTCAGAAAGGCAAGCAGAAGCCCCCTGCTGAACTTGCTCCCCGTGAATTCCAAGTGGCTGACGGCTTCACTGTTCTTGTGGGCAGAAACAACCGCCAGAACGATATGCTCACACTGAAAACTTCACGCAATTCTGATTTGTGGTTTCACACCAAGGATATCCCCGGGTCTCACACAGTGCTTAAGACCGAGGGCAGAGAAGTCACCGACGAGGCAATACTTGAAACAGCACAGATATGTGCTTACTACTCAAAGGCAAGAGAAAGTTCACAGGTGCCTGTGGATTACACCCTGATAAAGTATGTGTCAAAGCCTCAGGGCTCACCTCCGGGCAGGGTGATTTATACCGACCAGCACACTGTGTACGTCACACCGAAAAATCCCGAAAAATAAATCTGAATCCGCTTGAGGAAAGAGTTTATAAAGACTTTTTCTGCAAGCGGATTTTTGTATACTTGTTAATTTTTTATTGATTGAAAAGGAATATATGGTGTGATATAATTGTATCTGTATTATTATGCTTATTTTCGGTTTCAGCAGGTGATTATATGAGTCTGGTAGAATTCAGAGACGTGAAGAAATATTATACTATGGGAGAGGTTACTATCAAAGCGGTGGACGGCATCTCCTTTGATATCGACGAGGGAAGTTTTACTGTTGTTGTAGGCTCTTCCGGAGCAGGCAAAACTACAGTACTGAATATTTTAGGCGGTATGGATACCTGCACTGAGGGTCAGGTGCTTGTAGGTGGAAGAGATGTAAGTTCACTTTCAGATAAAGAGCTTGTAATGTTCCGCCGTTATGATATAGGTTTTGTGTTTCAGTTCTATAACCTTATCCAGAATCTGACTGCAAGAGAGAATGTTGAACTTGCAACCCAGATATGCAAAAATCCCATGGACGCAAGAGAAGCCCTTGTCAGTGTTGGTCTTGAGGACAGAATGGATAACTTCCCGTCTCAGCTTTCAGGCGGTGAACAGCAGAGGGTTTCCATTGCCCGTGCCCTTGCAAAGCGACCCAAGCTTCTTCTGTGCGATGAACCCACAGGTGCTCTTGATGATAACACAGGCCGTACCATACTGAAACTTCTTCAGCGCAAATGCCGTGAAGACGGTATCACCGTTGTGCTGATTACCCATAACTCTGCCATAACCCCTATGGCGGACAGAGTTATCCGTATGGGCAGCGGAAAAATTGTCAGCAACACAGTAAACGAGAATCCTCTCAGTGTTGATGAGATTGAGTGGTAAGTTTTACATTTTTTTATTACATAAGATAAGGAGGGACAGCCTGTGTCGAAAATGCTTGTAAAAAACTTTTTCCGTGATATAAACAGAACAAAAGCAAGATTCGTTTCAATTATGCTTATCATTATGCTTGGCGTAGGCTTCCTTGTAGGTATAAACTCAACCGCTCCGTCTATGTATGCGGTGGTGGGAGATTACTATAAAGACAGCAATCTTATGGATTTCCGTCTTATCTCTACTGTGGGATTTACCGAGGACGACGTTAAGGCGATTGAAGAGACCGAGGGTGTAAGAGATGTTATGCCTTCATACTTTGCCGACGTGCTCATAAGCGGTGACTCTGACAGTGTTGTGCGTGTTTATGCAGTGCCAAAGGCGTATAAGGACAACAGCATTATTAACACCGTGACTCTGAAAGAAGGCAGACTTCCTGAGAAGGACAACGAGATTGTGGTAGGAGAAAGCGACTTTTCCCATTACCCTGTGGGCTCTGTGGTGAGGTTTGAGTCCCCTGTGAAGGACAAGGATTTATCAGATACTTTTGTCACCTCAGAATTTACCGTGGTGGGAATTGTAACCTCACCTGTGTATATTTCCTTTGAACGCGGAGTTACAAATGTAGGCTCAGGCAAGGTGTCTGCATATATGATGATACCTGCTGAAAGTTTTACCACAAAGAGATACACAGAGGTCTATGTGACAGGCACAGATACAGGTGCCCTTGCACCCTACACAGAAGAGTACGAAAACGAAACAGATGAACTTAAACTTCGTCTTGAACTGACAGGTGAAAAACGCAAGTATGCTTTTTCTGAGGAAGAAATAGAGTCTGCTCAGGCAAGCATTGACGAAGCAAGAATCACCTTTGAAAGTGAAAAACAGAAGGCACTCAAAGAGTTGGAAGATGCTCAGAAAAAGAAAGATGACGGCAGAGCGCAGTTTGAGTCAGAAACAGAAAAAGCAGAACAGACTCTGAAAGATGCAAAAAATCAGATAGAAACAGGCAAAGCCCAGCTTGAAAAGAAAAAGGTAGAGGTTTCTCAGCAGACTGAGCAGGCAGAAAAGGATATTGCTCAGGGTGAGAAGGAACTTCTGAAAGCACAGGAGGATATTGCTGCTGCAAAACTGCAGATGAAAGAGGAAATCTACAGCAAAGTAAGCGGTCTTGGTATCACCCGTGAGCAGTTTGAGCATATCTACGGTGACAGGGATATGCTGTCTGTGTCTGATGTGAACAGACTGGTTGAACTTGTGAGACTCTACAAAGGTAGTATCGATGCAAGAATCCTCGGTCTGCGTGTTGTGGTAAAAGAGATTGAGGCGGTGTGCTCACTTTCAGGCACAGACCCCAACACTATTGATGAGTATATTTCTGCTGTGAACAGAGTGGAAGAACTCACTGCAGAGAGCGAAGAACTCGGGGAGTTTCTCACCACAGGAAAAGGTGAACTTATCACCGCTGTAGAAACCCTCAGTGCAGCAGATGCGCAGGTAAAAGAATCAGAAGAAAAACTTAAAAATGCAAAAGAGGAACTTGAGCAGGGCAGGATAACTGCAAAGCAGGAGTTTGAAAAAGCAGAGCAGGAACTTTCTCAGGCAGAGCAGGATTATGAGAAGGGAATTGCTCAGCTTGAAAAAACAAAGGTTGATACTGCCCTTGAACTTGACAATGCTCAGAAGGAGCTTGACAGCAAAAAAGAAGAGGCAGAAAGTGAGTTTGCAAAGGCAGAGAAGGAACTGAGAAATGCCCAGAAAGAACTTGATGCCCTTGCAAACCCTGTGTGGTATTACAACACCCGCAACGATAACCCCGGCTATGCTTCCTATGAGGATAACGTAGAGAGAGTCAATGCTGTAGGCAAGGTTTTCCCTGTGTTCTTTATGCTGGTGGCGGTGCTTGTGTGTGTTACTACCTTATCAAGACTTGTAGAGGAGCAACGTGCAGACATAGGCGCCCTGACAACTCTCGGATATAAAAAGAAAGACATAATATTAAAATACATAGCCTATGCCCTGAGTGCAACTGTCATAGGCTCGGTTGTGGGTATAGCCCTGGGAGTGCCTGTTATTCCCACGGTTATCTACAACGCTTACAGAATTCTGTATTCTTCACTGCCTTCGCTTACTCTCAGACTAAACTTCGGCAGTGCTGTGATAGCAATACTTGTGGCAATGGCGTGTACCTCAGCGGTGGCTTTCTTTACCTGCAATGCCTTGCTCAGACACAAGCCTGCAACCTTGCTAAGACCCAAGGCTCCCAAGGCAGGCAAGCGGATTTTCCTTGAGCGGATAGGTTTTGTGTGGAATAAGATGAGTTTCTTTGCCAAGGTCACAGCCCGTAATATCTTCCGTTACAAGGCAAGATTCTTTATGACGGTTATCGGTGTGGCAGGCTGTACAGCCTTGATTGTTTCTGCCTTCGGTCTTTACTCAAGCATCAACGATGTTATGGATAAGCAGTTTGGTGAAATCTTCACCTATGATGTGATAATTGCCGCAGACGACAGCGCCGAGTACAACAAGAAACTTAAAGACAAGGTTTTTGAAGATACAAGGTTTGAGCATACTGCTCTGTGCCGTCAGAATCTTGTTACCGTTAAATTCGGAGACGAAGAAGTCAGCAGTGATACCTACCTTGCAGTGCCTGAAAATATCAGTGACTATACTCAGATTGTTAATCTGAGAGACAGAAAAACAGGGGAGAAGGTGCCCTTTGATAACAGCGGAGTTATTGTTTCTGAGAAACTGGCAAAGACTCTGGGTGTTAAAAACGGTGACACAGTCTTAATTGAAGAAAACGGCAAAGAGGCAGAGTTCAGGGTTTCGGGTATCTGCGAAAACTATATGTACGGTTATGTTTTTGCAAGCCCTGAAATTTACTCTCAGGCTTTTGAAAAAGAAGCAGAGTTTGACCTTTTTATGTGCACAGCAAAGGAAAATTTACCCTTTGATGAGGACAAGGTGGGCAGTGAATATCTGGACACCGAAGGTGTGTTGGGAGTATCCTTTATCTCTGCATCTGTGAAAAGTTTCGACGAGATGACATCTTCTCTCAACCATGTGGTGCTTGTAATGATAATAAGTGCTGCTGCCCTTGCTTTTGTGGTGCTTTACAACCTGACAAATATCAATATTGCAGAGAGAAAAAGAGAGATTTCAACCCTTAAGGTTTTAGGTTTCAGAAACGGTGAAACCTCGGCGTATATCTACAGAGAAAATATTCTGCTGACCCTGCTGGGTGTTGGGGCAGGACTTGTGCTTGGTGTGTGGCTTTTAGGATATATCATCACTACTGTAGAGATGGATATGGTTATGTTCGGACGAGATATCCACGCATCTGATTTTGTGCTTTCAGCACTGATGACAGCACTCTTTGCCTCTTTGGTGAATGTGATAATGCACTTAAGACTTAAGAAAATAGATATGGTTGAAAGCCTTAAGTCTGTTGAATAATTAATAAAGACTGTCACGGAGGTTATAATGATAACAAGAGAAGAAATCGAGAATATTGCTCTGCTGTCAAAGCTTTACGTGGCAGAGGAAGAAATAGATAAAATAACAAAGGATATGGAGCAGATGATGGAGTTTGCAGACATAGTTGCAAACTCCTGCACAGGTGAAGAAACCGAAGAAGATTCAGATATAAGGGAAACCCCTTTGCGTGAAGATGCAGTGGGGGAGTCACTGCCTTTGTCAGACATAAGTGCAAATGCTCCGCAGTTTACTCAGGGGTACTTTGTCCTCAGAAAGGAAGCCTGATATGGGAAAAACAGAACAACTCCACAGGCTCCTTTGCAACAAGGAGATTTCCTGCAGTGAACTTACAGAAAAATACCTCAGTGCCATAAAAAGGGATAATCCCCCTCTTTCTGCCTATGTTACCGTAACAGAGCAACAGGCTCTGGCTACTGCAGAATATATCGACAGGCAGATAGCACAAGGGGAAGAAATCGGACTCCTTGCAGGTATTCCCATGTCACTGAAAGATAATATTTCTACCAGAGGAATCAGGACCACCTGTTGCTCAGAAATGCTCCGCAATTACACCCCTGTCTATGATGCAAGTGTGTGGAGCAGACTTAAAACTGCAGGTGCCGTGCTTCTGGGAAAAAACAATATGGACGAGTTTGCCATGGGCAGTACAGGTGAAAATTCCTGCTTCGGTGCTTCTTCAAATCCCTATGATACCTCACTGGTGTCAGGCGGCTCCTCCTCAGGCAGTGCGGTGTCGGTAGGAGCAAACCTGGCGGTGTATTCTCTGGGTACTGACACAGGCGGCTCAGTACGTCAGCCTGCTTCCTTCTGCGGTGCAGTGGGACTCAAACCCACTTACGGTGCAGTTTCCCGCTACGGACTTGTGGCTTTTGCCTCAAGTCTTGACCAGATAGGTCCCATAGCAGGTACGGTAGAGGATACCGCCATAGTCTTTGACGCCATTGCAGGAAAAGATGTGTTGGATTCCACCTGTGAGGCTCATTTCACAGCAGATACTTATTCACATCTGAATGACGATATAAAGGGCAGGACTGTGGGTATAATCCGACAGTTTTCAGATAGTGACAGCATTGCGCCTGAGGTTAAGACTGCAGTGGAAAATGCAGTGAAAACCTTTGAATCTTTGGGTGCAAATGTGGTTTATGTTGATATTCCTTCCCTTGCACTTTCAGTGCCTGTTTACTGCATAATAGCCTGTGCTGAAGCCTCCTCAAACCTTGCGCGCTTTGACGGAATCCGCTACGGCTACAGAACACAGGCAGACTTCAGAAGTGTTCACGAGTTTATCTGCAAAAGCAGAAGTGAGGCTTTCGGCAAAGAAGTCAAACGCCGTATTATGATGGGCACCAACGTGCTTTCAAGCGATAAATGCAGTTACTACTACGATAAGGCAAGGGCTGTAAGAAGAAGTCTTTGCAGAGAGTTTGGCAGAGCTTTTACACAGTGTGATGTGCTGATTGCACCCACCGCACCAACCCCTGCCTTTGAGAAAAACCGACCTGTCAGCAATGTGACAACAGGTTATATGGAAGATATGTGCACCGCTCCTGTAAACCTTGCTTCACTTCCTGCGGTTTCACTTCCCTGCGGATATACCAAGAAAGGGCTTCCTATGGGTATGCAGATTATAGGAGACAGATTCAGCGAGGCACTTATTCTGAATATGGCATATAAATTCCAGCAGGCAACAGACTTTGTAAGACCTGCAGATTGGGGTGTTAAGCTGTGAAGTATGAACTTACCGTAGGGCTTGAGACCCACATTGAACTCAGCACAAAATCAAAGATGTTCTGCAGTTGCTCCACACAGTTTGCAGGTGCACCCAATACCCAGTGCTGTCCTGTTTGTCTGGGACTTCCCGGGGCGTTGCCTGTGATGAACAGACAGGCGGTGGAGTTTGCAGTGATGGCAGGACTTGCCCTTAACTGCAAGGTGGCAAACATCTCATATATGGACAGGAAAAACTACTCCTATCCGGATTTGCCCAAAGCCTTTCAGATTTCTCAGTATGATGTGCCCTTGTGTGCCGGTGGCTTCCTTGAACTTTCATCGGGCAAGAAAATCCGCATCACAAGGATTCACATTGAAGAAGATGCAGGCAAGCTTGTCCACAAGGAAAATGAAATCCTCATAGATTATAACCGTTGCGGTGTGCCTCTTATTGAGATTGTAACAGAGCCTGATTTTTCATCGGTTTCTGAGGTAAAGGAGTATGTGGAAACCCTTCAGCACCTTATGCGATATATAGGTGTTTCCGACTGCAGAATGCAGGAAGGTTCCATGCGTTGCGATGTGAATGTTTCTGTCAGATTAAAAGGTGCGGACACACTGGGCACACGCACAGAAATAAAGAATATGAACTCTGTGGCCAATATGGTAAGGGCCATTGAGTATGAATTTAACCGTCAGTGTGAACTCCTTGAAAAAGGAGAAAAAGTAGAGCAGGAAACCCTCAGGTATATAGAAGAAACAGGGAGCACTGCCTCTATGCGAAGCAAAGAGGATGCAAAGGATTACCGCTTTTTCCGCGAGCCTGATTTGCTCAGTGTCTGTGTAAGTGAAGAAAAAATAAAAGAACTGAGAGAAAAACTTCCCGAGCTTCCGAAAGATAAAATCAAGCGGTATACAGAGAAGTACCTTCTCAGCCTTACAGATGCAAATCACCTGATAAAGTACAGAAAGATATCAGAGTTTTTTGACTGTGCTGCAGAACTTTCAGGGTGCCCTAAAATCTGTGCAAATTTTATCATCACACAGATGTTCAGCCTCTTTGCAACCGAGGCTCAGAAAGAAGAGTTTGCTGTCAGCATTACACCTTTAATGCTTGCAGACCTTGCAAAACTTCTCTTTGAGGGCAGGATTAACTCAAACCTTGCAAAGACAACTCTGGAGCAGATGCTCACAAGCGGAAAATCTGCGCAGGAGATTTTGTCTGCTGATGACCTGAAGGCGCTCTCTGATTCAGAACTTGAGGCTCTTTGCCAAAAAGCGGTTGAGTCAAACAAAACTGCAGTGGCAGACTTCACAGCAGGCAAAGAAAAAGCCCTGATGGCACTTGTGGGCTTTGTAATGCGTGAAAGCCGCGGCAAGGCAAACGCCGAAAAAGCAAAAGAAAAACTCAGGGAGCTGTTAACAGGCTCCTCCTCAGGGGGAGCCTGATTGCAGTCAGGCAAGACTGAGGGAGTTACATAAGGAGGTGCTGTATGTCTGTACTCTATGTTTCCGACCTGGATTCAACACTTCTTCGAAGTGATGCAACCTTATCCGATTTTACCCGTGATACCCTCAATAAACTGACCGAAAAAGGTCTGATGTTTTCCTATGCCACTGCACGGTCAGCGGTGACCGCAAGTGCTGTCACAAAAGGGCTCAGCGGGGATATTCCCATCATTGTATATACAGGAACTTTTATTGTGGAAAACGGCACCCACAGAATACTCCACAGTAATTTTATGACTGAAAATGAAGTGCAGGCTGTAAAGTCTGCGGTGGAGAAGTTTTTGCTTTGTCCCATAACCTATGCTTATGTTGATAAAAAAGAGCGGTTTATGTATGACCCTGCAGTAATCAGCGAAAGTGTAAGAAGATTCATCAGAACACGGGAAGGCGACAGCCGCAGTATGGCAGTTACAGGTGGCTTTGAAGGCACTCTCAGAGGAGATATTTTCTACTTCACCTTTATGGAGCAGAAGGAGAAACTCCAGCCTGTGTATGATTTTCTTAAAAGTAAATGCAACTGCCTTTTTCAGCCTGATAATTACACTGATAACTGGTTTCTGGAGGTAATGCCCCAAAAGGCTACAAAAGCAGACTCTGCACTGAAACTCAAGGAGATTCTGGGGGCTGATAAACTCATAGCCTTTGGTGACGGCTACAACGACATAAAACTCTTTGAAGCTGCAGACGAGGCTTACGCTGTGGGCAACGCGGTTGAAGAACTCAGAAAAATTGCAACAGGGGTAATAGGCACCTGTGACGAAGACGGTGTGGCACACTGGCTTCTGGAAAATTTCAGATAAACTCACATAAAAAAAACACGGTGAACAGTAACGTTCACCGTGTTTTTTATTAAAAGTCGGAACTTGAAAATTCAGTGGTTTATATTAAACGCAACCCTGAGCCTTCATAGCCTCAGCAACCTTCAGGAAGCCTGCAATGTTAGCACCTGCAACCAGGTCGCCTTCCATGCCGTACTCCTTAGCTGCATCGTAGGAGTTCTGATAAATGCTCTTCATGATGTCCTTGAGCTTTGCATCAACTTCCTCAGCACTCCAGCTGTAGCGCATAGAGTTCTGGCTCATCTCAAGACCTGATACTGCAACGCCGCCTGCGTTAACTGCCTTGGAGGGAGCAACTACAACGCTATTTTCCTTCAGGTAGTCAACAGCCTCGTTAGTTGTGGGCATGTTGGAAACCTCAACGTAGTACTTAACGCCGTTTGCAACAATCTGCTTAGCTTCTTCAATGCCAACCTCGTTCTGAGTTGCGCAGGGCATGATGATGTCAGCCTTAACGCCCCAGGGCTTCTGACCTGCAAAGAAGGGAACGCCGAACTTGTCAGCATAATCCTGAACCTTGTCACGGCGTGAGTCACGCATCTCAAGCATGAAGTTGATCTTCTCTTCTGTGTTGATGCCGTCCTCGTCGTAGATGTAGCCGTCAGGACCGGAAAGTGTAACAACCTTACCGCCAAGCTCAGTTACCTTCTGAACAACACCCCAAGCAACGTTACCGAAGCCTGAAACTGCAACTGTCTTGCCCTCGATTGTCTCACCGAGGGTCTTGAGCATTTCTACTGTATAATAAACTGCGCCGAAACCTGTTGCTTCGGGACGGATAAGAGAACCGCCGTACTGGAGGCCCTTACCTGTCAGAACGCCTGTGAACTCGTTTCTGTGTCTCTTGTACTGACCGAACATATAGCCGATCTCACGTGCACCTGTACCGATGTCACCTGCGGGAACGTCAAGGTCGGGACCGATGTGTCTCTGGAGCTCTGTCATAAAGCTCTGGCAGAAACGCATAACCTCGCCGTCGGACTTGCCTCTGGGATCAAAGTCAGAGCCACCCTTGCCGCCACCCATGGGCAGTGTTGTCAGGGAGTTCTTGAAGGTCTGCTCAAAACCGAGGAACTTAATGATAGATGCGTTAACAGAGGGGTGAAGTCTGATACCGCCCTTGTAAGGACCGATAGCAGAGTTGAACTGTACTCTGAAACCGCGGTTAACCTGTACCTTGCCGTTGTCATCAACCCAGGGTACACGGAAGAAGATCTGTCTCTCAGGCTCAACAATTCTTTCAAGAACGCCAGCCTCAACCAGGTCAGGTCTCTTTTCTACAACGGGCTCAATAGAGGTCAGAACCTCTGTAACAGTCTGGATAAACTCAGGCTCGCCGGGATTTCTTTTCTTAACTCTCTCAAGAAGGTCAAGAAGATACTCATTTGTAAGTGCCATATTTCTCACGGCTCCTTTTAATATAGATTTCGCTTAACAGCAACAAGAAGATTATACAGCAATAAAAAATGGATTTCAAGTGAAATGATACAGGTTTTTGCAATTTTTTTTATAAAACCTTCAAAAATGGTCGTGTTTTGTATATATTGACGGCAAAATGTGAATAATGAGCGGGTGCTTCCTGCAGTTGTGGCTCTTTGAATAATAAATATTGTAAATTTCATTGCCTTGTGTTATCATAATTAATAAGGAAAAGGTCACACTGTATTGTAAGAGTATACGGTGTTTTCACTTTGATTTTGTACGGATTTATTAAAAATTTGATTTTCGGAGACGGATTATGAGAAAGACTAAAATTATCTGCACCCTGGGCCCCGCCTGCAACAACAAAAAGACCCTGAAGAAAATGGTAGAAGCGGGTATGAACGTGGCACGTATCAATCTTTCCCACGGCACATACGATGACATAAAAGCAAACATTGAACTGGTAAATGAAGTTGCCGAAGAATGCGGCAAGCAGATTGCCATTATGCTGGATACAAAAGGCCCTGAAGTAAGAGTAGGTACCTTTGAAAATAACTTCGTAGAACTTGAGGACGGTCAGGACTTTGAATTCTACAAGGAGCAGAAAGAGGGTAACGAAAAGGGCGTCAGCCTTTCTTATCCCAGACTTATTCAGATTTTCAAGAGCGACAGCTCTGTTATCGGACGTCAGATTCTCCTTGATGACGGCAAGATTATTATGAAGGTCAAATCCACCCATTCTGACAGAATTGTCTGCACAGTAGTTCAGGGCGGAAAACTTTCTAACCGCAAGAGCATCAATATCCCCGATTATCACATCAATATGCCCTATGTAAGTGCCCGCGACAGACAGGACATCGAGTTTGGTCTTGAGCAGGGTGTAACCTACGTTGCGGCTTCCTTTGTAAGAAGTGCAGAGGACGTAGTAACACTGAGAGACTTCATTGACAGTTTAGGCTATGACAACGTAGAGATTATCTCCAAGATTGAAAACCAGAGCGGTGTTGCTGATATCGACAACATTATCCGTGTAAGTGACGGTATCATGGTAGCCCGCGGTGATATGGGTGTTGAGATTCCTTTTATCCGTCTGCCCGAGATTCAGAAGTCCCTCATCAGAAAGTGCGTAATGGCAGGCAAGTTTGTTGTTACCGCTACTCAGATGCTTGAGAGTATGACCACCTGCCCCCGACCCACAAGAGCAGAAATCAACGACGTTGCAAATGCAGTATATGACGGTACATCAGCAGTTATGCTTTCAGGCGAATCCGCCGCAGGTAAGTTCCCTGTGGAGAGTGTAAAGACTCTTGCGGATATCTGTACTGAGGCTGAGCGCCACGTAGAGCTTCATGTACTCCGTGATGCACTGTGCCACTGTGCAGATGAGTCAAGTTTCCGAGAGAACATCTGCTATGCCGCAAAGACCATTGCAGACAGCATCGGTGCCGCCGCAATCATTGTGGAGAGCAAGACAGGCTCCGTTGCCCGTGCTATGGCAAAGTACCGCCCCGATTGCGATGTTATCGCAGTTGTAACCTCCAAGGAAGTCTGCAACAAACTCTGCCTTAACTGGGGTGTTACCGCAGTTTACGGCGAGGAACTCAAGGAAAGTGACGAGATTACAAAGCAGGCTATGAGAAAAGCTATGGAAACAGGCATTGTTACAAAGGGAGATCTGGTAATTGTTATCTCCTCCAACAAGACTGTTCCCACCTCAGGCACAGACACCCTGAACATCAGAATCATCTGATAACTTTTGAACTGAATAGCATTACAGATATAAAACGACCGCTTCAATTACGAAGCGGTCGTTTCTTAATTATAGCAAAGAGTTTTAATTTACCAAAAGGCAAAAATCAAACGATATCGGGGTCTGTTATGAATTTCAGAAAATCATCAGCTTCGCCGTTGATATTGGCGTTCTTTGTAGCTTCGATATCAAACCATTCATATTCAAGACCGTGGATAATGATAGGGAGTTTCTTTCCGAATTTCTGCTCGGTGTAACCCTCTTGCTGTAAACGCTTTGCTACCTCAGCAACCATTGTTAAGAGTTCATAGTGTCCCACAGGTCCTTTTCCGATATAGTTGAAATCTTCGTCGTAGCAATCATCATCTTCTTCACCAATGTTTGTAATGCCGTTTTCTTTGTACCAATCAAAAAGTATTTCATTAAGTTCGTTTGGCTCATAAGGATTGATAATGGGACTTTCATTTTGTCGCCAGAAAGCATAATTCCATCTTTCTTCATCGTATTGACCTGCTTCCTCGCAATCTTCCTCGGTATTGTAACTGATTGCAAAGTATGATACGTTCTGGAATTCTTTGTATTCGTATGATTCGTTTGAATATACAAAAAAGGATATTGCATAAATGCTGTCTTCACACCAAGTATCCATTATCGATTTTACTTTGGAATATATTTTTTCTATGATATTGTCCATACAATCACCGCCTTTTCTTTATTATAGCAAAGAGGATAGAGCTATTCAATGATAATTCTCAATTTTACTATTCCACTCGCTGTATGGCTTTTTCTGATTGCTAAACCTGATTTAATACAAAAATGCACCCCCTTTTTGTAGTTAGGGGGTGCAAAGTCATTCAGGGATGCAAATGGCACTTAATTCTTCTATGCTTTTATTTAATGCGGATACATTCTCTTTGTGAAAGTCACTTTTGCGACCATACCACAATACATATTGTGGCGGCAATTTATTTCCAAAATCTGGAGGGAGGTCTATGGCAGGTAACTTATATAGGCTCGACTTTCCTAAAAACTCTACTCCGATATAGTCCGCTATATAGGCGATCTTTTCTCCCTTAACATCAGCCTGGCGTGTAGGAAATGTATCCTTTAAAACACAAACACGAATCTGTTCAAGCAGGTCAGGCTTTTTGAATCGGTCAAGTATAACAAGTATTCGATAACCATTCTCGTGTTTATACGCATAGCATTCTCCCGGCTGAACAGGAGGCAATTCTTTAATTCGGTGGAGAGGATCGACTCTACGCTGTCTGGGTTTCGCTCTCGGCGTTTGTAGAGAAGCCCAAAACTTTTCTAAATTTTTTTGACGAAGTTTTAAGTCTTTTTCAGTAGCTTCAAGTTCTCTATAGAAACAGATATTGGCTCCGCTTTCAATAATCTTTTTTACTTTATCTAATATCATTTTCGATTGAGCGCAGCACATCCATTCTGCTTTTGCTAAAGCAAAATAAACATCGTGCATCACTCCATCATCGTCAGAGAATTCTCTGTTGTACTCCTTAAGAATATCGTCCGTAATAGTGTCTGCTTCATCACCATTATCGTATCGTTCCATGAAGTGATCGTATACTTCGCAAAATTCATCGCTCTGCGTTATGCCCATGCCCCAACAACCCATAATCTAACCTCCAAAAGTCAATTTGAAAGCACTTTTAATTTATTATATCACTTACTACTGAGAGTTTCAATGATTTAACGATTGCTTATCTTTTAACGATTTGGAGTGAATGAAATATTTGCCTTGAGGCAAATGTGAAATAATTTACTGCGTAAATTATGAAATATTCTGCTACGCAGAAAGTGAAATAAAATTCGCCCAATAACATTTGCGTAGCAAATATTTCATACGCGTAAGCGTATTTCATATTACAAAGTAATATTTCACTCGCTGTAAGGCGAATTTCATTAAAAAAAGACTTCACATAGTGAAGTCCTTTTTTCTGCGAAAGAG
>JAZQHL010000025.1:0-13684 GCA_045540595.1 Ruminococcus sp. | reverse complement strand
TGTTGTTAAGGAAGTCAGAGTCTGCGCCCTGCTTTGTACTGCTGCCGACTTCTTCATTGTCAAAAACTGCAAGTACAGGAACACTGTCGTGGGCATCAGATGAAGCAAAACCCTTTAGTGAGGCAAAAACACACTGGAGATCATCAATTCTTGGGGCAGAAATAAAATCTCCCCACTCAATGCCTTTATCTGCGTTATAAAGGAACAGATCACTTGATATGATATCGGCTGAATCAACATCAAGAATTTCAGCCACATACTCCATAAGAGGATTAATTGAAGTTTCTGTTTCAGAAAGGCTGTAAACAGGCACAAGATCAACTGCAGGATTATAGGTTGTTCCTTCATTGACTGTTTTGCTCAGATGAATTGCAACATTGGGAATAATGGCACAAGGTCTTTTAGTGTCAACAAGCATTGTTCTGACACCTTCAGGCGTGGAAACCATAACTCTTCCTGCAACGGCAAGGGGTCTGTCCAGCCAGGTTGAGTATATCATACCGCCATAGCGTTCTGAAGAAAGACGGACATATTCACCATCATAAATATCGGGATTTGATTTTAACTTAAAGCAGGGGCTGTCAGAATGAGAGGCACCAATCATAAATCCGTTAAAATCGTCCTTGGGAATATAAAAGGCAATAATTGATGAATTATTGCGGGTTACAAAATAACCTCTGCCCTTCACAAGATTCCAGGGTTTACCCTCTGAAAGTTCGATATAATCTTTGCAACAAAGCGCTTCTTTGATATTCCTCACAGTGTGAAAAGCTGTGGGAGAGTTCTCTATAAAATCAAATAATTCACTATTCATAAAAATCACCAAAGCAACAATACAACCGCACAAAGCAGTTGTATTGTAATTATTAGTTAGTAATCAGTTTTTACGCCAGACCATTTTATTTACAACTGAGGTGAAAGACTGGATAATTCTTACAACCTTGGTTGAAACATTTTCCTCCACATAGTCGGGCACAGGAGTGCACATATCCCCTGCTTTGACAGACTCAACTGCAGTTTCAACCGCCTGAAGCAATGAGTGTGTATCGATGCCTGCAAGAACAAAGCAGCCCTTTTCCATTGCTTCGGGACGCTCTGTGGAGGTACGGATACAAACTGCAGGGAAAGGCTTGCCGATTGAGGAAAAGAAACTTGACTCTTCGGGCAGAGTTCCGCTGTCAGAAACAACAGCAAAAGCGTTCATCTGCAGACAGTTGTAATCGTGGAAGCCAAGAGGCTCGTGGCAGATAACACGGCTGTCAAGTTCAAATCCGCTCTCAAGAAGTCTTTTCTTGCTTCTGGGATGACAGGAATAAAGCACAGGCATATTATATTTTTCTGCCATTTTATTGATTGCAGTGAAAAGAGATATAAAGTTCTCCTGAGTATCAATATTCTCTTCTCTGTGAGCAGAAAGGAGAATATACCTGCCTTTTTCAAGATTGAGCTTTGAGTGCACGGTACTTGCATTGATTGACTCAAGATTTCTGCGCAGAACCTCAGCCATAGGACTGCCTGTGACAAAGGTACGCTCTTTGGGAAGTCCGCAATCATCAAGATAACGGCGTGCGTGCTCTGAATAAGGTAGATTTACATCAGAGATGATATCAACAATACGTCTGTTGGTTTCTTCGGGAAGGCATTCATCTTTGCATCTGTTACCTGCCTCCATATGGAAAATAGGAATATGAAGGCGCTTTGCACCTATAACACTCAGGCAGGAATTAGTATCGCCCAGAACAAGAACTGCATCGGGTTTAATATCTGTCATAAGGTCATAGGACTTTGCAATGATATTGCCCATTGTCTGACCCAGGGTTTCCCCTACTGCCTCAAGATAAATATCGGGAGGGTCAAGATTCAGGTCTTCAAAGAAAACACCGTTTAAGTTGTAATCATAATTCTGACCTGTATGTGCAAGGAGTGTGTCAAAATACACACGGCATTTTCGGATAACCTCAGACAAACGGATTATTTCAGGTCTTGTGCCTACAATAATCAGAAGTTTGAGTTTTCCGTTATTTTTAAAACTTTTAAAACTCATTTTTAAACCTTTCTTTTACGATTGATACATTCAGATTTATTCAAAAGGATTTGATGTATAATCTGAAGAAGAATTAGCAAAAGGATTTGTTGAAGTATCTGCAGAAGTTTTTGCAAAGGGTCCTGCAGACGGACCGCCAAAGGGATTTGAAGAATATCTTGGTATATCGTTTGCATGTATTGCTTCATAAAGGCCGGGATGGATTCTGAAAAGCATAGCAGTAACAATATCATTTTCCAGTTTATCCTTCTTTGACATCCGATTGACTTTTCCGAAGCAGTAGATGTATAAGCCAGCAAGCAATACTATAAATCCGATTGTGGTAAATGTGGAATCGATAGAACAACAGAAATCATAGAATCCGTGACCAAGCACAGGCATAAGAAGGCTCAGACCAAGTTCTTTTTTGCCGAATTTCTGAAGCTTCAGATTATGAATGTAGCCTTTATTCTTATAAATCAATTCTGCTTCACTGCATTTTCTCTTAAGATGCCAGGTTGTATAGAAGTAACCCATAATTACACCGAAGAACATATGACCGGGAACTGCTGTTACTGCACGAGCAAGTGCAGTAGAAAGACCGTAGTTGAAGGAATACTTGATATTTTCAAGAGCAGCAAAGCCCAGAGAAACAAAAACTGAATAAATCAAGCCGTCAAAGAGACTGTTGAAATTCTTATTTTTATGTGTAATAAGGAACAGAACAGCCCATTTGAATGCTTCTTCAACCAAAGCTATGCAGATAAAGTTAACTGAAATCTCATACAGATAATAAGGAACGGTGGGAAGATAATTAACACCGTCAACTTCTGTTGTAAAAGGCATAAAGACAGCATCGTTAATCTTATACATCAGAAGTTCTGTCCAGCCTACAGGGAAACAGATAATTGCACCAAGACCAAGAAGGAGCAGAAGAAGTCCGATAGGCTCTTTTTCTACTTTATCTTTTTTGTACATGAATATACACAATGCTACAGCAGGAAACAACGCTACTACAGCAAGAATAATATCATTAAAACTCATTGATTTTACCCCTCATAATCAGAAGAAATCAAACAAAGCCCAGGGTTTTCTTTTTCTTTGATATAAGAGTTTCAAACTCATTATCAGAACTTGCTGAAAGGAAGTCTTCTTTTTCAAGAACAACTTCTTCAGACTTGTTCATCTGAGAACGGAGAGCGCTCTTACCCCATGTGCGTTCAAAGAGATTTCTTACAAAGCGAGCATTACTGAAATCTTTTGCTTCAATAACTTCATCACTGAGATTTGCAAAGAATTCTGTTACAGTTTCATCAAAGCCCTCACCGCAAGGGAAGCACTTGTGTGCAAGCTCAAGGAAAATCTGAGTGAGCTGTTCACGGGTATAGTTGGGGAAATTAATAACATAAGGCATACGGCTTTCAAGACCGGGGTTAGCCTTCATAAGACCCTTCATTTCATCAGGATAACCAGCCATAATTACCACAAGGTCAGTACGATGGTTTTCCATTTCTGAGATAAGAGTATCCAGGGCTTCCCTGCCATAATCAGCACGGCTGATTCCTTCGTCTCTGAAAAGAGTGTATGCTTCGTCAATAAAGAGAACAGAGCCATAGGCATCTCGGCACATTGCTGCAGTTTTGGGTGCAGTTTCACCTACATAACGACCACAGAATTCTCTGCCTGAATGTTCAAAGAAACTACCTGTTCTGAGAATGCCTTTTTCCTTAAGAATCTGACCCAGAACACGGGCAACTGTGGTTTTACCTGTACCGGGGTTACCAACAAATCGCATATGTATACAGGGACGATCCAGTTTATCGTTCTTCATAGCCATTTCAATCTGTGTGGTAATTTCAATAACTCTTTGCTTGATATCTGCCATACCGACCATTGTATCAAGCACATCAATACCTGTAACTGAATCACCTGTGTAAGATACTGACAAAGTGAGAATGTCATCTTTTGTAATAAGATCACTCTCAACTCCGCTGTTTGCCATAGAGAGTTGTTTGAGGTAAACCATATCTCTGACAACTTTATTTACGGTTTCTATGCCATAGAAACGACCATCGTTTTTCTCATCTGTAATACGGGCATTAAACACAGGCCATGCATCATCTGCAACGGTAAAACCGTATTTTTCCACTTCTCTTTTTGCACAGAAAATAAGTTCTTCTGTATCAAAAGGAAGGAAAGTAAGCAGACGCATACAGATTCTGTCATTGTAAGCATTGTTAAGGCTCTGCACAACTTCTTTTTCAAGGAAAGGTATACGGAACACAACAAGATGTCTGCCAACAAACTGAGGAAGTCTTGAAAGGAAGTCTCTGAATTCTCTTGAATCATGGCGACTCATCCAGTCGCTTACATCAAAGCACACAAGTCTGCCCGCTTTATCGTTGTAACATTTGAAGCACTCAAGGGCAACACTGAATGCCTGGGGGTCTTCTCCGAGTCTGTGCTCAATGATTCTGTGCTGTGCATCGAAGGTGAAGAGACCAAGTTCTTCCATAAGGTCAGCAAAGAGGCTGAGATAAGTAGAAAGTCCGTTACCGTCACCGATTGAGAAAAGATAGGCTCTGCTGGTTAAAATATCGTATGTTTCGTTCTTGGCAATTACAGGAGCAATCTTAGAGATTTCCTCGGCGAGAGCTTTAAATTCACCTGCACCGATAAGGTTTCTGATTTTTTCAAGAGTCTGTGTACCCTTTGCCTTTTCCACGCGCTGCTCACGCTGTTTCTGTGCCCATTCTTCCACCTGTGAAGTAGAAAGCGTTGTGCCTGTTACAGAAGAGTCTGAAGAGGAATCACCTGAAGCGGCTTTTGCTATTCTGATAATCTCACTGATAGGAACAGAATCGGAATCAGAAGATCCAGAAGTTTCTGTAGAAGTTTCTGATGCAGAAGAAAGTGAATCTGAATCAAACGCAGGTGTTGAAGGAGACTCAGGTGCAGGAGTGTCTTTTTCTGCAGCAAGTTTTACAGAAGGCTTTGTCAGTTGAAGCATAGCAAGCTGTGATTTATCTATAACCTTGTGGGTAATGTTGCAAAGGCCCTTATCAGGAGCACCCTTAAACTGAGCATTGATTGCTGAAGATATAAGCATCTTTACGTCGTCAATATTGACGCCTTCTTCTACAACAACAGTGAAGCCGTTGGAATCCGCATAAAAATAAGCAAGTTCGTATTTTTTAGAAAGTGCTGACTGAACTTCATTAGTAATGGGCGCCGAGCAATCTGTAAGACCGGAATCAAGTATAACTGTAAGTTCAATAAAATTCATTTTCTTTTTCCTTTCTCTGGGGTTTTATTCTGACAGATATTTGTGAAGATCTTCTGTGAAAATATCCATTACCTCAAGAAGTTTTGAGGTTTTTTCATTGTGTGAAAACAGCAGAATCAAAGACATAAAGGTTGACCAGGTCATAGGACGTTTGCTGTTTTCGATTGAAATGATTGTACCCCTGCTCAGACCAATTTTATTTGCAAGATCTTCCTGAGTCATATTAAGACGTGCACGAAGTACAGGCAGGTTTTCTGTCATATTATTGATAAGTAAATCCTTATCCATTGAAGGTTCCATTGACATATTCATTTTAATTTTTCACTCCGTTTCCTATGAGATTTTATTTGATATCCACTATATGGTCGATGAGTCCATACTCAAGAGCGTCTTCGGCAAACATCCAGTTGTTTCTGTCTGTATCGTGCTCTATCTTCTCCAGAGGATGACCTGTGTTTGCTGAAAGAATAGTATTGAGACGCTTTTTAACACGATTCATATGCTCTGCCTCAATAAGAATATCGGTTGCCTGACCTCTTGCTCCGCCAAGCACCTGATGAATCATAATCTGGCTGTTTTCAAGCGCATATCTTTTTCCTTTGGTACCTGCTGAAAGGAGGAATGCACCCATTGATGCTGCCATACCTACGCAGATTGTGGAAACATCACATTTGAGTTTTCTCATGGTGTCGTAAATGCCAAAGCCTGCAGAAACAGAGCCACCGGGTGAATTGATATAAAGACAGATATCCTTATCAGGGTCGATTGACTCAAGGTAAAGCATCTGTGCAATGATAGAACATGCCAGTTCATCGTTTACCTCGTTGAACATAAGAATGATTCTGTCTTTGAGAAGGCGGGAATAAAGGTCATAGCCTCTCTCTGTGCCACCATCTTTTTCATAAAAAGTAGGATTAATAATCATAGTTTATACACTCCTTGTAAATTTATATTAAGATAACAATTTATAAATTTAAACATCTTCCGGGGAAGAAAAAGGATATTTTGTTGTTCCGCGGAAGCACGAATAAGCAAAGCTTTTCAGGTCAAACAAAGCAGGAGGATCAGAAGTAAAGGTTTTCTGCTCCTGTGAGGGGTACCCTTTGAATGCCTCATATGAATCAATATCTGCAATCTCTGTGATTATAGGATACTGTCTTGAATGCATTATAAGAGCTTCGCCTTTTTCTTTGCTGAGACGCTGAAGCTCTGAGACAGATATGAGTCTGCGTTTACGGTTACCGTGAAGAGTAATATTTCCGCACAGTTCACTGACTTCATTGAGAAGGGTGAGTTCCTTTGAAGTAAGGAAAACCCAGTTATCACAGTTGCCTTTGATGGTATCTGCATCTTCTCCGTATTTACCACGTAACTGGTGCATACTCTGAGCGACCAGGTAGTAGCGGATATTTCGGCTTCTTGCTGCAGAAATCATAGCAGGCATATCTGAGATTGTAGGCAGGTTACAGAATTCATCAAGAACAAAATTCACACGGATAGGAAGCTGATTGTTTGACTGCTTCTGTGCTTCAGTGATAAGAACCTGATAAGCCTGCTTGATGAAGGTTGTTACAAGATAATGATAGGTAGTTTTTTCATCGGGGATAATAAGGTAAACTGCTGTTTTTTCCCGACCAATCTTTGCAAGGTCGATAGTATTACCCGAAAGCATTTTTGTGAGACTTTTCTGTGTATTGAACATTCGCACCATAGCAAAAAGACTGACATAAATACTCTGCTTTGTTCTTTCTGCACCTGTAAAAATACCCTTATAATTCATACCTGCTATAGTATCGGGTCTCATTTTATCGGCAAGTTCCTTGAGTAGATTTTCGTTTTCAAGGTTACACAGGAAAGCAAGGCTTGCTACGTTTGCTTCATTGGGCTTTGCTACCTCCATAAGAAGCAGAAGGTTTGCAAGTGCAAAAGAGGCAGCCATTTCAGGCCAGAAGGCATCTACGGTGTTCTTGCGCTGAGGGTCAGAAATACAGGTGACAAAGTCATTGAGCATTGAAACACCAAGTTCTTTATCTTTTGAATGATAAAGCAAATAAGGCAGTGCCAGAGGATTCCACATATCACCTTTACCGATATCACGGAAATTAAGTACAATTGTGTTATATCCTTTTGCCTTTACAAGTCCTGATGTTTTCTCGAAGATTTCACCCTTGGGGTCAGTCACAATAAAAGACTCCCCTGCTTTGGTGAAAAGATTTACAAGAGGCATACAGAAAAGACGGGTTTTCTTGGAGCCTGTTGAGCCGAAAATAAGAGTATGGGTATCTTTACCGTCAACATATGCTTCTTTTCCATCAGAAATCAGAGGAAGACCTGCGGTGGGATAATCAGGCATACTCAGGTCTATATATGTACCTGCATTTTTGATCTCATCAATGGTTGCCCATCGGGATTCCTGATTAAGGTCTACATATCTGCCGTATTTGTATCCGTCATTATTCATCTTTACCACCTCCGCTTAAAAGTCCGATTCTGCTTTGCTTGGAAAAAGTAAGCATCATACGATCAACGTATTCACTATCACTGCCGAATGCAGAAAGAAAATCAGCATCAAGGCAAGGATTACCGGGAGTTTCCAAGGTGAAATATGAGTATGCAATATCCTGGCATAAGAGTCTGACAGATTTATAGCCGTCAAAATACTTTTGTTTTCTGAGTTTTTCAAGAGTATCATACAAAATTGCTCTTCCGTCAGTATCAATACTGATGCCGAATTCTGAAAGTTTTCTCTCGATATAGTCAAGAAGGATATCTGTCTGAGGCATATTGATTTCTACAGTTACTAATCTGAGGAACATCTTGAGAAAAGCCTCGAGCGACTTGAGTTTATCTTCTTTTAGAGAAGAAACCGTAAGAACTATAAGCCACAGGTCGGAATTGTTGCTGAGATATTCAAGAAAACTAAGAAAATGTTTTTCTTCGAAATGATCAAGCCACTCGGAAATATCAATGCTGACAACACCCCTGAATTCACTGCGAAAGCCTGCAGCGTTTCCGACCTCTTCCATAAGTCGGGTAAACTCGGTGAAGTCATGATGAGGAGGACAATAGCTGAGAAGAAATTCAAAAAACTTTACATCTCCATAGAAATCCAGAAGATTCTTCTGCTCGTCAAGGAATTCAGACAGAAGTCTCAATAAGGTAGTTCTTCCTGCACCTGTTGGCATAACCATAAGCATATCGGGAAGAAGTCTTGCAGCGTTTCTGGGCTTATCTGCAAGATTATCTGAAAGCAGCTTCCATTTTTTCACCAGATTCTTCAGATTATCTGCGTATTCAAGATTCATAATTTCATCATAATAACGTCCCAATAAAAATCACCCCTTGAATAAAAACAATAAAAAATAAGACATTATATTAATAAATACATACACTTTCACTATAATATTACAACAAACGACCTTTATTGTCAACACAATTAGTTATATTTTCATACATTTTATAACATATCATTCTGTTAAAGAAAATAAAAAACCGACCTGAAAAAGGTCGGTTTGAAAAAATATAAATCTATATTATTTAATTAGTCTGACTACAATCAATTCCCTGTGATAAATGTTGAGCAGAGTGCGGAATCGCGAAGTGAAATATAGTCGTTATCTGCAACGATGATGTGGTCTATAAGACGGACACCCACAAGAGACAAAGTGGAATTCAATACATCTGTTGCCTTGATATCATTTTTGCTTGGAAGTGCTACACCGCTTGGATGATTATGAGCAATGGCAGCGTTGGTGGCGTTATATCTCATAGCAAGGTCTACGATGTGGCGGACAGGAACATCTGAGCCGCAGGAAGTTCCTGTGGCAACAACACCGCTGAAGATCTCTTTACACTTGGCGTCCATAAGTAGGAGAATGAGAGTTTCATCAACCCTGCCTATGAACTTATGAACAAAGTACTCCCCTATTGTATCAAGGGAAATTATCTTATCGGATGAATTGTTTCTATCGTCAAGATAAGCTCTTGCAATGTCGGGAATCATACGCAGATACACAGCAACCCGCTCTGAAAGTCCTGCTGCTTTAAGGGAATCCACAGGAGCTTCAAGCACAGCACTGAGAGAGCCGAAATTGTCAAGAAGTCTGTGAGCAATATCGTTTGTATTGACGCGGGTATAGCAATTATACAGAATCATTTCCAGTATCTCATGGTCCTGAAAGCTGTCAAAACCCGTGGCAAGGTAACGCTTTCTCATTCGTTCACGATGACCCTCATGAGGATTAATCTGATCTGACACTGTATATCACTCCCTACTGAAAATGCATTGGTAATATATACTCCGGTAGCCGCTCTGCATTTAATAGAGAATTTCTTCCTCCGGAACACCGAGAAGCTTATAAAGCAGATGATAAAGCTGAAGGGATTCTTCTTTATTTAATGTGACACAAGCAGCCATTTTTTCCGGGATATCGTAAGCTTTTTCCTTTAAAGCTTCACCTGCTTCTGTAATCTCTACGAGAAGAACTCTTTCGTCCTCCGTACTGCGGTAACGACGCACAAGGCCTTTAGCCTCAAGGCTTTTGAGAACAGGAGTCAGCGTACCTGAATCAAGAAACAGCTTATTTCCGAGTTCTTTGACACTGAGTATTTTATGTTCCCAGAAAACAAGCATGGCTATGTACTGAGTATAAGTAAGGTCAAGCTCTATAAGACAAGGACGATAAAGTTTAATTGTTTCTCTTGATGCTGCATACAAAGGAAAGCACAATTGATTGCATAATCTCAATGTATCGTTTTTGTTATCGCACATCGTTATAACACCTTTCTTATTTATTGCAGTTGTCCATATAAATTTATTATACGATAATATAAGGTTTATTTCAAGTGTTTACCGTTTTTTGTGAAAATCAGAACTTCTACAAAAAACTTTATACAAAAGATAACAACTGTTCACACAAAAAAACCGTTGCACAAGATAAAGCAGCAACAACAGTGAGGCTTCTGCCCTTCACTGCGAAAAGCACTGCAACAACAAGACCTGCAGATGCTGCAATAATGTTTCCTGTTGCATATAAAGCTGCAGGAAAAGTCATTGCTGACAAAACAGTATAGGGTATGTAGTAAAGAAAAGAACGTACAAATCTGTTTGTGATTTTCTTCTGCACTGCTGCAAAAGGAATCGCTCGGATAAGATATGTGGAGCCTGCAATTATCAGAAGGTAAATCCAGAATCCGTGATTATTCATGGCTTTCTTCCTCCTTTACAGGAAAAACAAGAGCACCGAACACTGCAGCAAGGATTGCACAGATACTGATACTGAGACCTGATGATATATTGCATAACACAGGCACATAGTAGAACAGGCAACTGAGGGTAACCGCAACTGCCACAACCAGAAGCAGAGCCTTTGATTCTCTTGCTTTCGGTGCAACTATGGCAATAAACATTCCGTAAATAGCAAGGCAAAGAGCGCTCATTATGCTCTGAGGAAGAATGTTGCCAAGCACAGCACCGAGGAATGTACCAAGAGTCCAGCCTACATAAGGAAACACCGTGAGTCCTGCAAAGAATTTTGTTGACACCACGTCTTCATTTGAAGCAACTGCAAATATCTCGTCTGTCATAAAAAATCCCATAATCCATCTGCGTAACCCTCTGAATTCGGAAGAAGTTTTCTGAGATAAGGATACAGACATAAAAGAATATCTGACATTGATTGTAAGCTGAGATATTAGCATTTCTATATACTGCCCGGGGTTGAGCATAATGGTAATACCTGCAAGCTGACCTGCAGATGTGAGTGTGGTCATAGAGATAAGCAATGCCTGCCACCACTCGAATCCGTATGATACAGCAAGAATTCCAAAGGTGAAGGAAACCGAAAGATATCCAAGACCTATGGGGATTCCTGACTTGAGACCTTTAACAAAACTTTTCATAATACTTCCTTAAAATTATTAGTCATTTGTCAGATCGCCGTTGCCGTTAACGGGGATTGCTTCACCCAGATACGTGGGCTCGGGTTTGAAGATTGATGTGAGAAAATCCTTATTACGGGCAAGAATTTCTCTGACCTCACGATTTGTCTGACCACCATAAATATGATAGTCACAGGCTACGCCGTGAGCGGTGAGACCAAATTTATCTGCAATATATAAAGCACGGTAAAGATGATACTCCTGAGTAACGACAACTATATTATCTGCCTGAAAAATCTCCTTTGCACGATATATACTCTCATATGTAGAGAATCCTGCGTGGTCCATAAAGATATCCTCTGAAGGTATGCCTGCATCTATGGCATACTGCTTCATTGTATTGACTTCGTCATACTCAGTCTGACCATGGTCACCGCTCATAATTATCTTAGGGGCAACACCTGCGAAGTAAAGCTCTATTCCCCGCTCCAGTCGGTCGCGAAGCATATCAGAAGGAGTACCGTCACTTCTTACCTGACAGCCGAGAACAATAATGCAATCGGCATCTTCAATAGAAACAGCATCCTCGGGAGTCATAATCAGTGCTCCTCCCTTGTGCTTAACATGAGCATTGATAACAAGAGCTCCTACTCCACACAATACACACAGGCAAAGCAGAATAAGGAATGCTCTTTTTAAGAATTTCAGAAACTTTTTCATTATATACCTTCTTTCCGAGTAGAGATAATAATGATATCACATTATGACAAAATTTTCTACTGTCTTAATTAAAAATTAAGAATAACATAATCAAGACATCAAACAAAAAACAGCAGAGAGCCACAGGGACTTTCTGCTGTTGAATTTTGTCTATTGTATCATACTTACTCCCACTCTTTTTTGAGTTTCTTCTTTTGCTTATTTATGCTCTAAACAGCATCCTAAGCAGTGATTTTGAACCCGCTTTTCTTCCAATTATTTCATTTATCAAAACTTTTGTTGCAGAAAAAAGTTGCAAAATTGTCTGAGGAATGGTGCCAAGGGGTTGTGGAGTTAGAATGTCAACAGATCAATTGTTTCATCCTCGAAAATCATATTTAGCAATTTGCCAAAAGCAGATTTGCTGAAATAATGATGCGGCAAATTGTATCGATCGTAACATCTGTCTAACATCTCTGTTGTGTAGTGCTCTTTGCGATCATAAATTGCTTTTGTAATCGCGGGGGCAAGGCATAAATCGGCTTTCGACTCAATACGTCCGCCATTAGCGCAACCACTCATATCATAATAAAGCACTAAGACGTAATGCATTAAGGCATCGGTCTGCTTTTCTTCTTCAGCGAGTAATAATGCTATATTATACAGTTCGTTGCGAGCTAAGCCAAAGTCACGTGCCATATTATACTCATTAAACTTGGCATTAAGTATCTGCCAAATTACATCATTAGAGCGGGTAGACTGCATTTTCTTTTGTTGTGCTTCGTATTCATCAAATCTAATGCCGTATTTTTTTACCTTAAATAAATAATCGTAACGTTTTAAGTGTTCCCATCCTTTATCAGTTGGAATATAAACTTTCTCTAAGTTCAATGATGCTGTATCTACTTCATCAACAATTCGCTGAATAAGAGCATCTTTCTTGCCCTTATCTGATAATCCGTTCGATACCAAAATCTGCTTCAATTGATCAACTTTAAGCTGTTGTAAAGAAATTGAAATCGGAGCTTCTTCTAAGTACCCTTCATCTACAACTTTTTGATGATATTTAGCAGGATTATTTATATTAAAATCATATGTAAAGTAGCTTGGGTAAACATCGTTTTTCTTGGCAATAGGTTTACCACCAAACTCACAATAGTGAATAAATGCCGCAATAGCATAGTTGTCATTGCGTGACAACGAGGTTTTGGCCGATGCAGTTGCCGTTGTTGAGGGTGCTGAGTTGTTCGGAGCAGTTTGAGCCTTATTCATCAAATCAATAATATGTAATACTTGCTTCACATCAGAAGTCATTACATCATATGAATTCACCCCAGAGATTACCCTTATGCCATCTCTGTGCTGATTAATAGATGTTATGGAGGGGATCATAATGTCAAACGCATCCACCTGACATCTAAACACCATTCGCATATTTGTAATGTAAAGTTGACCTTTATAGTATTCATTTTTTGTTTCTTGCTTAACTTCTACATTGGTCTTTCTTTTAACACCAACAAACCAAGGCGTGAGCAACAAAGATGTTTTCTTTTTTGGAGTCTCCTTAATTTGAGAAATTACCTTATAGGATTTTGCTTCACCTTGATAAAAGCACACCTCTCCGTTCTTTAGCGCAATGGATGGATTGCTAATTATCATTTGAGACAATTGCTCATAAAATATGTTTGGATACTGATTCTGCATACTTTACTCCCCATTTTTCTAAAACAACTAAGCCACTTGCAACTATTCTTTCTTGCGGTTTTAATGCTATGTGTTGCAAAAGTGTTGCAGCG
>JAZQHL010000024.1:0-5598 GCA_045540595.1 Ruminococcus sp. | reverse complement strand
CATATCGTAGAGGTGCTGGGGAGTATCAACCTGCTGAACGAAGCCGTCTTTCATAACAACGATACGGGTACCCATTGTCATAGCCTCTGTCTGGTCATGAGTAACGTAGATGAATGTTGTGCCAAGTCTCTGATAGAGCTTGTTGATCTCAGTTCTCATGTTAGCACGGAGCTTTGCATCAAGGTTTGAAAGGGGCTCGTCAAGAAGGAATACCTTAGGATCACGAACGATAGCACGACCGAGAGCAACACGCTGTCTCTGACCGCCGGAGAGAGCCTTGGGACGTCTGTCAAGATACTCTTCGATACCGAGGATTCTTGCAGCCTCTTCTACTCTTCTCTTGATTTCTTCCTTGGGCATCTTTCTGAGCTTAAGGCCGAAAGCCATGTTATCATAAACGGACATATGGGGATACAGAGCATAGTTCTGGAATACCATTGCGATGTCTCTGTCCTTGGGAGCAACGTCGTTACACAGCTGGTCGCCGATGTAAAGCTCACCCTTGGAGATATCCTCAAGACCTGCGATCATACGCAGAGTTGTGGACTTACCGCAACCGGAAGGACCAACCAGAATGATAAATTCCTTGTCCTCGATCTCCAGGTTAAAGTCTGTTACAGCGGTAACGCCGCCATCATAGATTTTGTACACATGTCTAAGTGATACATTTGCCATAGTGAAATAACCTCCATATACGAAAAAAGTTAGACTTTTACAGATTCCTGTTTAATCTACATTATATTATAGCACTTTTTCTAAAAACCTCAATTAATGTTTTCACTAAATATTAATTGAATATTTTATGTAAATCGAACAGAAAGAAAAATTTTAACCAAACAAAGTCCTTGTTTTTTGGTTATTTGTAATATATCTATGGTTTCAGCAATGTAACACTTACAAGATAATGTGTCCCGTGTTTTCTGCTAACAGACAGGGCTTTCTGCAGGTCTTAAGGGGATAAAGTCTGTCAGGTGTACCGCCACCACCCTGTCACGGTAAACCGTCAGCACACCGAAGGTCTCCTCCCCTGTTTTTTCGTCTGTGAGTCTGAGTGTATACTGATGAGCATGCTTGCCCATATAGGGTTTCAGGTCAAGGCCCAGACTTTTCTGAAGAGCAGCGTATTCCTCAGCCACCCTGCCCTGAGAAGGAATCCGCACAGTGCAGTGCCCTGCGCTTTCTGCAGTAAATCCGAACTGAGAGAAAAACCTCTCCCGCTCATAATCCGTTGAAGCCGCAAGCGAATACTCCCCCACAGCCTCACAATAAGCCTTTTCTGGCACCAGATTTACTCTGTACACCGCCCAAACAGCAAAAAGTGCAGTTATCAGAGCAAGGAAAAGTATTACTACAGGAATCCGCTTTGACTTTTCCTTGGGCACTTTGTCTTCCCGCAAATTCTGCACTTCCCCTTGAGTCTTCTGCAGTTTTACCTTTGGTCTTTTTATGAAAGAAATAAAAAACATTCGCTCCACCTCATATATTAATATGAATGAAACGAATGTGTAATGAATTATTTCACCCTCCTCACAGAGGGAGCCTCAAGCCTTCCCCTTAAGGGAAGGTGGATTGCAGAGCGAAGTGGAGCAAGACAGATGAGGTAGAAATATAAATTATGAAGCCTGTTAACGGACACCTTCGTGTCCTACACCTCACCACCGCCTACGGCGGAGCCTCTCCTCAAGGAGAAGCCTTGTAAGCCCTCCTCTGAGAGGGAACCTTGTAAGCCTCCTTCTCCGAGGGAGGTGGCATTGGCTGAAAGCCAATGACGGAGGGAGTTAAAAGAAAGGTCTGTGTAAACTCCCTCAGTCAGCCTTATGGCTGACAGCTCCCTCACAGAGGGAGCCTATTCCCTCTGTCACTTCGTAACATCTCCCTCACACTGTGAGGGAGTCTTATCAGACCTTTAGTTCATTGGTGATGATGTGCTCTGTGTTTTCGGGAAGATTCAAAAGTTTTTCGGGGTAAAACACAGGAAAAACCTTTATGCTGTGAAGCTTTTCAAGGGGTATCCAGTGCATATGCTCCACACCTGTTGCACACTCACTCTCCTGAGTTATCGCTTCTTTTCTGCCTCTGGGTTTCATCAGAAAGTGCAGACAGACCTCGTGGAAGGTCACACCCTTTGCCACAACTATGTCTTCAAAGAAATTCTCCTGCACAAACACAAGCCTGTCCACCTCGTAGGCAAGTCCTGTTTCCTCAAAGACTTCTCTTTTCACTGCTTCACAAGCGGTTTCCAGAAGTTTCACGCCTCCGCCTACACTGTAGTAATAGTCGGCGGCATCATTCTTTGCAAGGAGGACACAGCCTTCCTCAATGATAATTGCACCCACACGCAGTTGAAATCTGTTATTATCCACATTGAATCTGCAGTCAACCGACACCACGGCCACCTCACACTTCTCCGAAAAGGATTTTCTCAAGGTGCACAGCAGATGCAGCAAACACCTCTGCCCCTGCCTCGAGCATAGTTTCCTTTTTGCCGTAGCCGTAGGTAACACCGATAAAGTCCACGCCGTTGTACGCTGCACCCTTTGCGTCAAAGTGGGTATCGCCTATCATCACAACCTTGTCACCTTTCTCTGCGCCCAGAGTCTCCATAGCATAAGGAATGATATCTTCCTTTTCACGTCTGCCTGTGGAGTGGTCTGAGCCGCAAAGAGCATCAAGCTGTGCAGTGATTCCCAGCAAATCGCAGACATTCTTTGCAGAAATCTCATTCTTTGAGGTGCACACCGCCACCTTTGCGTTGCTCTCTTTCAGTCTTTCAAGGAGATGCATTGTACCTTCAAAGAGGCTGTTTCTGGGCTCTCCCTCGGTTTCGTAGTAATCAAGGTAAATGGAGAGTGCAACCTTTGCGTCTTCCAAAGAAAGTCCGCAGAGTTTCTGAAAGGTTGTGATAAGGGGCGGACCGATATATCTGCTGTAATCAGAAAGGTCGGGAATCTCCCTGCCCATTTTCTCCATTGTAAGTTCAATGCATCTTTTTATTCCGGGAGCACTTGCAGACAAGGTGCCGTCCAGGTCAAAAAGCACGTAATCATATATACAATTCAAAAAAAACACCGTCTTTCACTAATCACTTGTATATTTTCATTTAATATGGTATTATATATGTTAATATATTTTTTTGCGTCTTTCAACATTTAATTTGAAAAGAGTGATAACTTGACCGCAAAAAAAAGAATCCACTTTCTTGATGAAATACGCGGTTTCTGTGTATTCTGCATGGTGTTTGACCATGCACTGTTTACTCTGGGATATATGTTTTACCGCGATTTTTCCAGAGCTTTCTTTGATATTCTCAGCTACATCAGTCCCCTGTTTGCCACAGCCTTTGTGCTGATGTGCGGAATCTCCTGTATGCTCAGCACAAACAACCTGAAAAGAGGTATAAAAATTCTTGCCGCGGCTTTTGCGGTGACGCTTTTCTCTCTTTTTGCAATGAAAGATGCTCCTATAGTTTTCGGAATTCTGCATCTGCTGGGCAGTTGTGTTGTACTTTATGCACTTACAAAAAAATATGTGGACAGGATTCCTGCCCTTTGGGGTATTATAGTCTGTGCACTGCTTTTTCTTGTAACCTACAATGTGGACAAAGGCTACCTTCTGTCGGGACCTTTCAGGGTGAATCTGCCACAGAGCATCTATGAATCAGGCTCTCTTATGATGTTTGGTTTCCGCTCGCCTTACGCAGCATACTCTGACTATTTTCCTCTTCTGCCCTGGCTGTTCGCCTTTTTTGCAGGAGTTTTTCTGGGCAGAAGCCTCAGCAAAGCCCATTTGCCTGAGGGTATGTATAAAAGCCGTATTCCCTTTTTATCAATGCTGGGAACAAACGCCTTTTTCGTTTATCTTGTACACCAGCCCCTTATCTTCGGGGTTTATTATTTAATCTCATTATGCGGAGGAATATAATATGAAACTTGGTATAGTAGGACTGCCTAACGTAGGCAAAAGCACACTTTTCAATGCAATCACAAACGCAGGCGCTCAGTCTGCAAACTATCCTTTCTGCACTATCGAGCCCAATGTGGGTGTAGTTGCAGTGCCTGACAAGCGTCTGGACAAGCTGGCTGAGATGTACGACCCCGACAAGTACACTCCTGCAACCGTTGAATTCGTTGACATTGCAGGTCTTGTAAAGGGTGCATCAAAGGGTGAGGGTCTTGGAAACAAGTTCCTTTCAAATATCCGCGAGTGTGACGCCATCGTTCACGTTGTACGTTGCTTTGACGATGATGATATTATCCACGTTGAAGGCAGTGTTGACCCTGTAAGAGATATTGAAACCATTGACCTTGAGCTTATCCTTGCCGATGCAGAAATGGTAAGTCGCCGTATTGACAAAACTCAGAAAATGCTCAAGGCTGACAAGAAATATCAAGTGGAGCTGGACTTCTGGAAGAGAGTTCTTGACACTCTGAACGAAGGCAAGAGTGCCCGCTCCGTAGAATGCACTGAGGAGGAAGCAGAGCTTCTTTCAACTGCAGCACTTCTTACTTCAAAACCCATCATCTACGCCGCAAATATGAGTGAAGATGACTTTGCAAATGGCATTGAGAACAACGAAGGACTCAAGAAAGTCCGCGAGATTGCCGCAGCTGAGAATGCTGCAGTGCTCCCCATCTGTGCCGCTACCGAGGCAGACATTGCAGAAATGGACAAAGAGGACAAAGAAATGTTCCTTGCTGACCTGGGACTTGAGCAGTCAGGTCTTGACCGACTCATTAACGAGTGCTACGCACTTCTGGGTCTTATCTCCTTCCTTACAGCAGGTAAGCAGGAGGTACGTGCATGGACCATCAAGAGAGGCACCAAGGCTCCCGGTGCTGCAGGTAAGATACATACAGACTTTGAGCGCGGATTCATCCGTGCAGAGGTTATTGCTTATGACGACCTGATTGCCTGCGGCTCTATGACTGCTGCAAAGGAAAAGGGTCTGGTCAGAAGCGAAGGCAAAGAATATGTTATGAAAGACGGAGACGTAGTGCTCTTCCGCTTCAACGTATAAGGCTATGACAGAAAATACAGAGTTAACGGTAAACAACACCGAAGTCACAAAGCCAAAAGAAAAATCCCGCAGGAAGAAAATGGTATTCAACCTTGTATTCGGTATTCCTGCGCTGATTTTTGCAATAACGGCGGCGTCCTTTGCATCTGTGATGAGTCTTATGGGCTTCAGCGTTATCTTCACAGATAAGGGATTGATTCCCATGGCAACCTGCCTTATTTCCGCATACCTCAACTCCCTGCCGGGGGTTGTCTGCGGTGTGCTCTCCAGAAAGCTTGGTATGGTCACCGCCCTTAACAAGGTTTCCATTGCCCTGAGCATTGCTTCCTCTGCTGCAGGCACAGTGATATTTGTAACACTTGCCTTAGCGGTGATTGCAGACAACGCAGGCTTACTTATATAATAGAAAAAGAATACATAAAAAAGCTCCCCGATGGATTTGCACTGCCCCAAATTGTGCGGACAGTACAAAAAGGACCCTTGTGGTAGAAAATATTAAAATTTAAGCAACATACTGACATCGCTTTTCAAGTGGTGTCAGTTTTGTTTTAAGTTGAATTCTATGGTTGTTGTAAAAGTAA
>JAZQHL010000023.1:0-31158 GCA_045540595.1 Ruminococcus sp. | reverse complement strand
GCTCGCGGAGAGAATGATAAACGGTGATGAGGATGCAAAGGTGCGCCTTATCGAGTCCAACCTGCGTCTTGTTGTAAGTAACGCAAAGAAGTTTATAAACAGAGGTATGCAGTTCCTGGATCTTATTCAGGAAGGTAACCTGGGTCTTATCAAGGCTGTAGAGAAGTTCGACTATACAAAGGGCTTCAAATTCTCAACTTATGCTACATGGTGGATCCGTCAGGCTATCACAAGAGCTATTGCTGATCAGGCTCGTACAATCCGTATTCCTGTTCATATGGTTGAAACAATCAATAAAGTTAAGAAGGTATCCAGCCAACTTCTCCATCAGAACGGTCACGAGCCTACTGCTGATGAGATTGCAGCAGAACTTGATATGTCTGTTGATAAAGTTCGTGAAATTATGCGTGTGGCACAGGAGCCTGTTTCTCTTGAGACTCCTATTGGTGAAGAAGAGGACAGCCATCTTGGTGACTTTATTCCTGACGATGATGCACCTGCACCTGCAGATGCAGCTTCACACACACTTCTCCGTGAACAGCTTATGGAAGTTCTTGATACTCTCACTCCCAGAGAAGAGAAAGTTCTTCGTCTGCGTTTCGGTCTTGAAGACGGCAGAAGCCGTACTCTTGAAGAGGTAGGTAAGGAGTTCAATGTTACCCGTGAGCGTATCCGTCAGATTGAAGCAAAAGCTCTGAGAAAACTCCGCCACCCCTCAAGAAGTAAGAAACTCAAAGATTTTCTTGATTGATTGAATGTATAGTTACGAAGAATGCGGACAGATGTTTGATGAGATTGCCGATTCAATGCCCTATGAACTCTACAGGGAATTATCCGGCGGTCTCAGACTTGTCCTCAAATCAAAATTACACCCGAAGGCTGTTGCAGGGGACCTATATATTCTTGGAGAATATCACCGCAGCAGCATAGGTAAATACATAATCTTTTATTATGGCAGTATAATCCGTGTTTACGGACATCTGCCAAAAGACAGATTCCGTGAAATGCTCAGACGTATTCTTGCCCATGAACTCAGACATCACAATGAGTATCTTGCAGGTTGTGATGACCTTATTCTTTATGATGATAAGCGTATAAATGAGTACCTCATCAGCAAGGGTGCAGGCTGACTTTCAGAATCTGTCCTTATGGAAATGGTGATTTATGTCTTATAAAATAGATTTCGGTGCATGGGGCTCGGTTTTTGCCGTACCTACTTCAGTTGTTGACAAGGGTTTAAAACTTGCAAGTGAAACTCAGATTAAAGTCCTGCTTTATATTCTCAGAAATTCAGGAAACACATTAACCGATGAAGTGGTTTCACAGGCACTTGGTGTTCATACTGATGATATCAGTGATGCAATAACATATTGGGCTGATAAAGGTCTTCTTGTCCGCACTTCAGATATTATTTCTGCACCTGATGGTTTTGCTGACAGTGGAAACACTTCAGTAAGGGAGAAAGTACCCTCTGAAACAGTTGCAACTGAATATAAGTCTTCTGAGGCAAATCCTGTATCAGAAAAACCACGTCCTGTGTCAAGGGCAACCAAGCCTGAACCCGGGTATGTTGTAAAGCGACTGAGAGCAGATAAAAACATTGTTTTTCTTATGGATGAAGCGCAGAGAATACTTGGTAAGGTGCTCTCTAATTCTGATACAGCAACACTTGTAATGCTGCATGATACAGACGGACTTCCTGTTGAGGTTATTCTGATGCTTATGGAGCATTGTGTTCAGATTGACAAAAGCAATATGCGTTATATTGAGAAAACTGGCATTCAGTGGGCAAGTGATGGTGTTACTACAATCAGTCTTGCAGAAGAAAAAATTAAACGATACAGTGAATCTTCTGTTGCGTGGACCACTGTTGCTGCAGTTTTTGGTCTTAGAAATGCAGGCACTCCCACAAAGAAACAGCTTGAATTTGCAGATTTGTGGGTGAATATCTGGAAGTTTACAGAAGATATGCTCAGACTTGCTTATGAACGTTGTGTGGATTCAAAAGGTGAATTGAATCTTTCTTATATTAACGGTATTCTCCGTCGTTGGTATGAGCAGGGACTCAGAAATCCTGATGAAGTTATGAATTCTGAAAAAGCAAAATCCAAGAAGAAACATGGTAGCAGTTCAGATTCTGAAAGTGCCTCATACGATATTGAGGAGTACGAAAAGAAAAGTATTTTTGATGATTAAGGTGATTACCTATGACATACAGCAGAGAAATTTTTGATATGGCGTATCATATCATAGATGACAGACGAAGCAATGCCCAAAGTATTGCTCAGCGTCATACAGAGGAAGTTTACAGAGAGATTCCTGAGATTGAAGAAATCAGCCGCAGACTTACTTCTTGTTCTATCGGTGCAGCCCGTGCGGTGCTTAAGGGTTCAAATGCAAAGGAAGAACTTGAGCGTCTGGCACAAATCAGCAGTGATCTGCAGAAACGACAGGAGGATCTTCTGCTTTCACACGGATATCCTGTGGATTATATGGAACCTGTATTTACTTGTCCTCATTGTCATGATACAGCATACGTGGATAAAGACGGTAAAACCGTATACTGCGATTGTTTTCTTAAACTGCTCATAGAGTGTGCCTGCAATGAAATCAATAAACTTTCTCCGCTGACTCTCAGCACCTTCGATACTTTCAATCTGGATTATTATCCTTATGACAGCAACGCAGAAGGTGTGTCTCCTTACTCAAGAATGAGCAAAATCCTCAACTTCTGCAAAAACTACGCAAGAAACTTCACAGGTGAGGGCAAATCTATCCTTATGCGCGGTGCAACAGGTCTTGGAAAAACTCATCTTTCACTGGCTATTGCAAATGAGGTTCTTCAGAAAGGATATTATGCTGTTTATGTAAGTGCTCCTTCTTTGCTTTCAAGACTTGAGAATTCCCACTTCGATTACTATAGCACAGAGGAAGAGCACCTTCTCAAGACTCTTGAAGATTGCGATTTGCTTATAATTGATGATCTTGGAACAGAATTCCTTTCTCCTTTTTCAAAGAGCACCATATATAACATCTTCAATAATAGATTGCTTAAGCGTAAGCCTATGATAATAAATACAAATCTCACAATCAGAGAATTGCAGGATATATATTCTCAGAGATTTGTTTCCAGAATAATGGGTGAGTGCATTAAACTTGATTTTATCGGCAAAGATATCAGAGCTTTGAAGGCCTAAATTGTTTATGAAAAAATCTTTGTAAAATTTAAAAAAAGGTCTTGACTTTTTTCGGAAATCGGATATAATAATATCTGTTGTTCCGATGCGGAATTGTGTAAGGGTAGCACAGCAGACTCTGACTCTGTATGTCTGGGTTCGAATCCTAGTTCCGCAGCCAATCAGCCCCGAAGCAATTCGGGGCTGAACTTATATTAACAACTATTTGTTTTTATTTATTATCGAGGTGTAGCGCAGTTTGGGGACGTTTCCGAGCGCCGCCAGTGGCGGATGAAGCGAGGAAAAAGGAGTGGCAGCAACTTAGGTTGTGGCAAGTGAGCTCTGCTCACGCAGACAGAGCCTTAGTTGCAACAGGAAGCGCGCGACCTTCGGGACAAAGTGGATTCTTCGTCGTTTTGCAAATTTTATTAATCAACAATTTAATATCGAGGTGTAGCGCAGTTTGATAGCGCGCGACCTTCGGGATGAAGAGGATTCTTCGTCAATTTACAATTTTATATAATTAAACAATTTAATATCGAGGTGTAGCGCAGTTTGGTAGCGCGCTTCGTTCGGGACGAAGAAGTCGTGGGTTCGAATCCCGTCACCTCGACCATAAAACCACCGATTTTTGTCGGTGGTTTTTTATGTTTCGTTTAAAGCGAATATTTCTTTACAATTTACTTTGTTATGATGTATAATCAAAATATAATTATATTCAGGAGGGATTATAATGCCGTTAGTTCCTTGTAAATGCACTAATTGCGGCTCAACACTAACTGTTGATTCTGCAAAAGATGCCGCAATTTGTGAATTCTGCGGTTCTGCTTTTGTTGTAGAAAAAGCCATCAATAATTACAATTGCATTAATAATATTACTGCTCAAGTTGTAAATATATACGACAAAGAAGAGGATTTTATAATTCGGGCTGGCGAATTGATTGAATATAATGGTGCTAGTGCAGATGTTATTATTCCGGATAGTGTTACTCATATTGGCTCTAAAGCATTTGCTTTTTGCTCTGCTTTAAAAAGCATAAAAATACCTAATACTGTTGTTTGTATAGGGGAAGAAGCTTTTGTGAAATGTGAGAGTTTATCAGAGATTTGTATTCCAAATGGTGTAGTCGAAATAAAAAACGGTGCTTTTAAGTATTGTAATAATCTTAACAAAGTTAATATTGGAAATAGTGTTGTAAATATTCATTCTGAGGCTTTTTTTGGATGTTGCAGTTTAACACACATTTATATTCCTGATTGTGTTACTTTTTTAGGAAGCGAAGTGTTTAGTTATTGTATAAATCTTCTTGAAGTACGATTATCAGAGAATTTAACATGTTTACATTACGGTACATTTGCAAGTTGCTATAATTTGAAAAATATCATTTTACCTAATAGCATTGTTGAAATTTCAAGTAACTGCTTTGATTATTGTGAAAAGTTATCTTCAGTTACTTTTGGAAATAACATTAATACTATATGCGGCGACGTTTTTTATAAATGTGAACAATTAACTAATATTGTTTTACCAGATTCAGTTAAAGTTTTGGAATGTATAACTTTTGGTCCTTTTAGAGAATGTTCAATTGTTGAGTTTAAAGTGCCAAAAGGGGTCACCGAATTGGGACAGTTTACTTTCTTTAATTGTTCTAAATTAAAGAAAGTTTATATTCACGATTATGTAGATAAAATTTCTCCTCGGGCTTTTTATGATTGCCAAAATCTTACAGAAATCATTGCATCAGAAGAGTGGAAACGTGCTCATTGGGACGCACATCCCTTACTGTATAGTTATAAGCCTACCGATATTGTTGAAGAGAAAGAGGAGCGTCAGGGATGTTATATTGCAACTGCTGTTTATGGTTCTTATGATTGCCCTCAGGTATGGACTCTCAGACGTTTCAGAGATAATACTCTTGATAAATCCTTTGCAGGCAGACTGTTTATCAGAATTTATTATGCAATCAGTCCTGCACTTGTAAAAGTCTTTGGAGATAAAGATTGGTTCAGGATGTTGTGGTTTAAACCTCTTGACAGATTTGTAAGAACATTGCAGGAAAAAGGGTATGAAGATACTCCCTATGAAGATTTGTATTGATTTGATTTTTTGATTAGGAGTGGAAAATATGAGAAAAATTAATTTTTTATCATTGTTGCTTTGTACGTTAGTATTTTTTGCATTTACAGGTTGTGGCGAGTTATCTAAGAAAGATGTCAACCTCTTTGAAGTCCTCAATTCAATAAACTTCAAATTTTCGATCTCGGAAGATGATATGCTTCGGATTGAAACAACAGATGACCTGGAACTTTACTATAATATTGCTCCTGCTGATGTGAAGCAGTTTGCTGCTGAAACAACCCTGAATTCATCAACAGATATTACAGAGTTTATATTGGTTGAGGCGGTGGACTCTGAAGCTGCTCAGCGAGTGTATGATGCATTGCAGATCCGTTATAACTCACAGCGTGACTTGTGTGCAAGTTATTCTGCAGAGCTCCTTGCTATAGTTAATGAATGTTCTGTTTCTCAGAATGGAAATTATATAGTTCTCATAATGAGTTCGGAATTTGACGAAATAACTGAGTGGTATAATTCATATTTCTAAAGAACTAAGCTGTAACCTGTCTGTAAAATTTATCAGATATGGTTGCGGCTTTCTTTGTTTTATGATAAAATTATACTCAGATTTTTTATAAAGGAAATGGATTATGGATATCGAAAGCATTAAACAGAATTATTCAAGAATGAATGATATGCAACAGCAGGCTGTATTCTGTACAGAGGGACCTTTGCTTATTCTTGCGGGTGCTGGCTCAGGTAAGACTACTGTTCTTGTAAACCGAATTGCATATATACTTCAGTGTGGTCTGTGCAGACCCTGGCAGATACTTGCCATCACTTTTACCAACAAAACTGCAAGAGAACTTAAAGAAAGAATCTGCATCACAGTACCTGACGGCGGTCAGGATATCTGGGCTGCTACCTTCCACTCTGTCTGCTCAAGAATTCTTCGCAGATTTGCAGACAGAATCGGTTATGATTCACACTTCACAATCTATGATACAGACGATCAGCGCAAGGTGATGAAGGATATTCTCAAGTCGATGAATGTAGATGAGAAGCTTCTCGGACATCGTCAGGTGCTCAGTACAATTTCCCGTGCCAAAGACGAAATGAAAACTCCTGAAGACATGGAGCAGGAGGCGAACTCTGCCTTTGACAGCAGAAAGATTACCATTGCCCGTGCCTACAAGAAATATCAGGATCAGCTCAGAGCGTCAAATGCCATGGACTTTGACGATATGCTCTTAAACACTGTACGACTTTTCGAGACCTGTCCCGATGTTCTTGAGATGTATCAGAATCAGTTCAGATACATAATGGTTGACGAGTATCAGGACACAAATAAGGTACAGTATCGTTTTGTAAGTATGCTTGCTGCAAAAAGCCGTAACCTCTGTGTAGTAGGTGATGACGATCAGAGTATTTACCGTTTCAGAGGTGCCACCATTGAAAACATTCTTTCCTTTGAAAGTACATTCACAGGTGCACGTGTAATCAGACTTGAACAGAACTACAGAAGTACAAAGACAATCCTTGCTGCTGCAAATGACGTTATTGTCAATAATAAACAGAGAAAAGGCAAAACTCTCTGGACCAATAACGAAGACGGCGAGAAGATTACCCTTCACACTGCATCAGATGAGCGTGATGAAGGCGTATATATTGCTAAAACTATCCTTGAGTATGTTGCCAAGGGCGGAGCCTTTGCAGATGTGGCAATCCTTTATCGTATGAATGCCCAGTCAAATGCTATAGAAAACGCATTGACCCGTTCCGCTATACCTCACAGAATTATCGGAGGACACAGATTCCTTGACCGTGAAGAAGTCAAGGATATGCTTGCTTATCTGCAGCTTATCAGCAACCCTCGCGATGATGTCAGACTTACAAGAATTATCAATAAACCCAGACGTGCAATAGGTGATTCTACTGTCCAGAAAATTGCAAATATTGCTTCAGCGCTTGGTGAGAGTATGTTTGATGTTATCAAACGTGCTCAGGATTATCCTGACCTCAGCCGTGCAGCAGCAAAACTAAATGTTTTTGCTGAAATGATTCAGGGATTTATTGACGCTTCTTTGTCAGGAGATTATACCGTTGCAGAACTGTATGACCTTGTTCTTGAACATACTGATTATAAATCTTATCTGAAAGCCGAAAAAGAAAACGGTGACGAGAGAATAGAGAATGTTGATGAACTTATGTCAAACATCATCAACTTCCAGGAAGATTACGGTGATGAAGCAACGCTTTCTGCTTTTCTTGAGGAAATCGCCTTGCAGACTGACCTGGATAATATGGAGACAGGTGCGGATTGTGTTACAATGATGACTCTTCACAGTTCAAAGGGCCTTGAATTTCCTGTTGTTTTTATAGCCGGTATGGAAGAGGGAATGTTCCCTTCAAATCAGGCTGTCTATGACCCTGACGAACTTAATGAGGAACACCGCCTTGCTTATGTTGGCATTACCAGAGCAAAGAAGAAACTTTATCTTGTTCATGCTCAGAGCCGTATGCTCTTTGGTTCTACTTCTCACAATAATCTTTCCAGATTCTGTGAAGAGATTTCTGATGATCACCTTACACGCACAGGCAACAAGAAACCTCAGAATGTAACTTCTGTTGGTGCTTCCGGTGTGTCCGCAAAACGTTTTGATCCTTTTGCTCTTAATAAAACTCGCACAACAACTACAGCAAGCAGTTCACAGTCAACCTTTGCAGTTGGTGATAAAGTAATGCACAAAGTTTTCGGAGTTGGTATGATTATCAGTGCACAGCGTATGGGCAACGATACAATGTTGGAAGTATCCTTTGATAAAGTAGGGACTAAAACTCTGATGGCAAACTTCTGCAAAATGGAAAAAATCTGATCTATAATTATAAGAGTACGGTTTCTCCGTACTCTTTCTTTTTTTGCACACTATATATTTACAAGCATAATATATCAATAAGTCATAGTGCCTTGTATTCTTAAAATTTTCGGATACAGTGCATTAAATATATAGTTGGAGGTTGTTCTATGGCAGAAAATAATATGACTGAAACCTGCTCTGCTGCGGTGAATACTGATTCAGAGTGCACACAATCTGTTTGTATCGATGCACTTCGTGTATATGACAGTTGCTCAGATAAAGACTGTCTTACTGATATGAAGGTGTATTTTACAGATCAGGTACAGAGCTTGGTTGACTCAGCTGTGAGCGTACGTATTAAAGATGCAGAGGTAATCTCTGTGATGACTGATCTTGAACCTGTTCCTTTCCACAAAGGATTCTATTCTGTGGATATGACTTTTTTTTATGACATAAGCCTTGACGTTTTCTCAGCACCGGGCACTGCTCCCACTCAGGCAAAGGGACTCTCGATTTTTAATAAGAAAGTGATTCTTTACGGCAGTGAAGGCAGTGTTAAGGTGTTTACAGGAGCCTGCACACCTGACGATATTGAAATTCAGACATCTCAGTGTGGAAATCTTCCCAGAGTGTCTGTTCAGGTTGCAAAACCCATTGCATTGTCTGCTAAGCTCTGTGAATCTGCACATCACTTGAGCCCTCCCTGCAGAATTCCTTCACGAATCTGTGAGTGCTTCGGAGGAGAGTTTGTTACTTCCTGTGTGAGAAATGTTTATGTTTCTCTGGGAATGTTCTCAATTGTTCAGATTGAACGTAATGTTCAGATGCTGGTGCCTTCCTATGATTTCTGTATTCCTGAGAAAGAATGTACAAATTCTTCTGATAATCCCTGCGAGGTGTTCTCAAGACTGGAGTTTCCCACTAATGAGTTCTTTCCTCCCAATGTAGGAGAGTTAAACGGAGAAAACAACTCTTGTTGCTCCTGTCATAAACCAAAGTATTGCAACGAATAGAATAATCTCTGAATAAGAGGGTAGGTGAAAACCTATCCTCTGTATTTTTTTCTTTAAAATCACACAATTCGATTGAATACGATTGAATTTAGTGGTATACTTAATCGGAGTTTTGTAAAATTAACAACCTGTTCAAACTTTTATTGCAAATAGTTTATGACTATCTGGGAAAATTTATATATAATCAGTATGTTATAGTAAGAGGAGGTATTTATATGCTTCAGATTAAAAAAGTTTGTAAACGCTATGTAACAGGTGATCTTAAGCAGGTTGCTCTTGATGGCGTTTCACTTAATCTGCGTGATAATGAGTTTGTTGCAATTCTTGGTCCTTCAGGCTCAGGTAAAACAACTCTGCTCAATGTAATCGGTGGTCTTGACCGTTATGACAGCGGTGATCTTGTAATTAACGGAATTTCCACCAAGAAATACAAAGACAGGGATTGGGATTCTTACAGAAACCATACAATAGGTTTTGTTTTCCAGAGCTACAACCTTATTGAACATCAGTCTATTCTCAGTAATGTTGAACTTGCTCTGACTATATCAGGTATGAAACGTTCACAGCGTCGTGAAAAAGCACGTCGTGCCCTTGAGAAGGTCGGCCTTGGAGATCAGGTCCACAAGCGTCCAAATCAGCTTTCAGGCGGACAGATGCAGAGAGTTGCAATTGCACGTGCACTTGTAAACGATCCTGATATTCTTCTTGCTGATGAGCCCACAGGTGCACTTGATACAGAGACAAGCATTCAGGTTATGGAACTTCTCAAGGAGGTTGCAAGCGACCGCCTTGTTGTAATGGTTACTCATAATCCTGAGCTTGCACAGCAGTATGCAAACAGAATTGTAAATATCCGTGATGGTAAAATCGTCGGGGATACTAACCCTTATGAAGTTGATGAAAAGACATTGGATATACCAAAGCACAAGAATATGGGCAAATCTTCCATGTCTTTCCTTACATCACTTACACTCAGTTTCAACAATCTGCTCACAAAGAAAGCAAGAACTCTTCTTACTTCTTTTGCAGGCTCAATCGGTATAATCGGAATCGCTCTGATTCTTTCCCTTTCAAATGGCGTTAATACTTATATTGTAGATGTTCAGAAGAGCACGATGGCATCTTATCCCATCTTGCTTGAAGCCCAGACAATGGACCTTTCTCATTTTATGGAACTGGGTAATTCAGCATCTACTACAGATGAACTGTCTCACGACAGAAATGCTGTTTATTCTGATGGAACAGCCATTGAACTTGAGTCTACTCTGAACACAAGTTTCACCGAAAATAACCTTACCGATTTCAAAATGTATCTTGATAACAAAGATAGTGAAATTCATGAGTTTATCGGTGAAAACGGCATTGTATATTCATATAGCCCTGCCTTCAGCGCTTTCACTTATGATTCTGATGGCGTTCTGATTAATACTGACGGAAGTACACTTTATACCTCAAAAACAACTCAGATGATGAACACTGAGGAACAGATGTACAAGCAGATGGGCTTTTCATCAGATAATTCTATGATGTCTATGTTCGGGTCCAATAATTTTGATGAACTTCTCCCCGGACAGAACGATGAACTCATCAGTAATATAATCTATGATAATTATGAACTCATTTACGGTGATTGGCCCACTGAATACAATCAGATAGTTCTTGTTCTCAATGAACGTAACGAAATTCCCGCAACTGTACTTTATCAGCTTGGTGTGTTGCCTTCTGAAGATTACGAAGAGATTATGAAGAAGGTAGATGCTGGGGAAGAAGTCAGGGTTGATTCAGAGAGCATATCTTACAATGATATCTGTGATAAGACATACACTCTTATCCCTGCCTGCGACTTCTATGAAGCAGATGATAACGGAAACTATGTTTATATAGGTGACGATACCGAAAAGATAGAAGAACTTATGGAATCTGCTCTTGAACTTGATATTGCAGGTATTATCAGACCTCAGGAAGATGCAGATAACCTTACTGTTTCTGCTAACCTGGGTTACACAAGGGCACTCACTGATTATATTATCGAATACACTGATAATAGCGATGTAGTAGTTGCTCAGAGAGACAGTAAAGATATCAATGTGCTCAACGGTATGAAGTTTGCACCTGAAGATGATGTTGACAGAATCGAAGATGCAAAGGTTTATCTTGAAAATCTAGGAGTATCTGATAAAGCAAAGATATGTAAGGATATGCTCAGTGCAATGTATGTACAGAATCCTGCGGCAGTAGCACAGATGATGGCAATGAGTGAAACAGAGCTTGCTGCTATGATGGACAGTTATCTTGCTGACCCTGAAGATGATGTTCTTCTCTCAATTTATGATAAGTACATCTCAACAGGTGATTATGATGATAATATGACCGCTTTCGGTGTGGTAAGCCTTGATGCTCCTACATCAATTGCACTCTACTGTGACAGCTTTGAGAATAAAGATAACATCTCTGATTGTATCGATAATTACAATAAGACTGCCAAGGAAGAGAATCAGATTACTTATACAGACTATGTAGGACTTCTGATGTCTTCTATCACAACAATTGTCAATGTAATATCTTATGTATTGATTGCCTTTGTGGGTGTTTCCCTTGTGGTATCTTCAATTATGATTGGAATTATCACATATATCTCTGTTCTTGAACGAACAAAGGAAATCGGAATTCTTCGTGCAATCGGTGCATCAAAAGCAAATATTTCTCAGGTGTTTATCTCAGAAACACTTATCATAGGTCTTTGTGCAGGACTTATCGGTGTGGGTATCACATTACTTCTGCTTATACCTGCCAATGCACTTATTCATTCAATTGCAGGCTCAGCAATTGTCAGCGCAGCACTTCCCATGAATGCGGCAATCATACTGGTTGTACTCAGTGTTGTTCTGACAGTTATTGCAGGTATTCTTCCTTCAAGAAAAGCAGCCCGCAAAGACCCTGTTACAGCCCTTCGTACAGATTAAATTAAGTTAATGATGATAAAGCAAACGCAGGAACGGTATTCTTACCGCTCCTGCGTTTTTATAATACTGATATATTATTGATTGAGAAGTGTTACAGGCTTTTCTCCATAAGTATCGTTGAGAACTTTTCTCATAATCATTGCGATATCGGTGTTCTCAATCTTGTCTGTTGTCAGAATATTGCCTGCCTGTGCGCCTGCAGCAAAGAGTTTAACATCAGTGCTTGTGTGCTCACCGCCTGATGTAAAGCAGTCGTTGTTTACATCTTCGGGAAGTCCGCTTTCGGGAACAATAACACCGCCTGTTTCGTGGTCAGCAGTAACCAGCACCAGTGTGCCGGGGTGGCTTTCAGCCCATCTGAGCGTGTAATCAATACACTTATCGAAAGCCTGCATTTCAACCATTGTTGCGTCCATATCCTCTTTTGCTTCGTAAATGTCAATGTGACTTGCTTCAACCATAAGGAAGAAACCGTCATCACCCTCAAGCAGTTCAAGGGCTTTCTGAGTCATTGTTGTCAGCGAAGGGTTAACGTTTGAATTCATATCGTAGTAAGAGAATACGCCGATTGCCTTGTTGCCCGGTGTGAGGGTGTTCAGTTCTTCACCTGTCTTTATGTAGGTGTAACCTGCGTTTTCAATTCGTGCCTGCATCTTGGGTGTATCTGAATATTCAGCACCGCCGCCAAAAAGCACATCAACGCCTGCACCAAGCATCTGCTTGAGAATGTCGTTGTAAAGACCTCTGTAGTTGTCATGTGCAACCATTCCTGCAGGTGTAGCGTGGGGAATGATATGTGTGTCAATAAGGCCTGTTTTCATTCCGCGTGCAATTGCAAACTCTACGATTGTTTCTACAGGAGCACCTGTTCCATCAACACCGATGTACTGATTTTTTGTTTTTACACCGCAACTGATTGCAGTGGATGCAGCAGCACTGTCTGTGGTGCCTGTGAGTGAATCTGTACCTACATAGCAGCTGTAGGGCATAAAGCTTGTAGCGTACTCTGAGCCTTTGACAATCTCAGCGTTTTTGATGATGTTTTCTCCCATACCGTCACCAATCATAAGAATGATGTTTTTAACAGGCTGTGATTCGTCCCACTTATAACCTGAACACTGTACCCATTCAAGTACATCACTCTGTGCTTCGGTAGCGGCTTCAATGTGTTCTGCAGTGGGTGCGGTGTCAATCTGGGTTGAAGGCTCTGTGCTCTGAGTGTTTCCGCTGCATGCAAACAGTGAAAAAATCAGGACAAGTGCCAGCAGTAATGATAAAATCTTCTTATTCATATTTTCCTCCATTTCATTTCCAATCAGATATTTTATTGCCTTTTATAAGAAATGCTTTTTTTGCAAGCATTGCCATTGGTGTGTCGGTTTTGCTGTCTGAGTAAAACTCATCAACAACAGCATCGCCATATATTTCTCTGTAACGGGTGACCTTTTCTTTTCCGTGACAGTTAAGTCCTGTGTATCTGCCAGTGGTAACATCGACCTCTGAGCAGATAAGATTGCTTATTCCCAATTCCTTGCATATGGGCTCAAGTATAAATGCAGGGGAGGCAGAGATAATCACATCATCGGATTTTTGCTGTTTTATGTAGAAATCCTTGATTTTCTTTTTGTTTTTCTGCCAGAATTCAGCAATATCTTTTTCATAGTCAATGTAATTCACAAACTGCATTATACGGTCCTTAAACTCAGTTTTTGTGCAGGTTTTGAGGATATAATGCTTTGTGAAGCCAACACAGATAGAAGGAAGCAGTCTGAGTATCTTAGGGTGCTTTCTTACACAGAAAATAAAGAAATCTGCCGTGCTGTCGTTTTTATATATGGTTTTGTCAAAATCGTAAACGTTCATATATAATAACTCCTGATACCTTAATATCACAATTATACTGTTATCAACAGATTATTTCAACATATAAATAATATAAAATTTACATCTTGTTAATCTATTAATTTAAGATTTATTGTAGTATAATAGAAAAAGATTGTGACAAAAGGAGGGGATTGCGTGTTTGGATATGTCTGTATAAACAAGGGTGAAATGAAAATCAAGGATTATGAAAACTATAAAGCTGTTTATTGCAGTCTTTGCAAACAGCTTGGCAAAGACTATTCCTTTCTTACACGTTTTCTTCTCAATTATGATTGCACCTTCTTTGCGTTGATGATTATGGCTAATGAGGATAAATGCCCGGGCTTCAGGAAAGGTCGTTGCAAATTCAATCCTCTTAAAGCCTGCAAATACTGTGTCTGCTCAGATGAGCCCCTTTCAAAGGCAGGAGCATTGCTTGTTGCAATGTCATATTATAAACTCGTTGATAACATCAGAGACGGTGGTTTCTTTGAAAAAACAGGTTGTCTGATTCTGAAACCTTTGTTTTCTTCCTGGTTTAAGAAAGTACGCAAAAACTATCCTTTCTATGCGCAATCCTGTGAAATAATGTATAATGCACAGATAGAAGCCGAAGCAAAAGGTGCATCAATTGATGAATCTGCAGAGCCTACTGCAAATCTTCTGAAGACTATATTTGCACAGGAAGCCTACAGTGATTCTGTAATCCCTGCTTATGAACAGTTCGGATATCATCTTGGAAAATGGATATATCTTATGGATGCAGCCTGTGATATTGATAGTGACATAAAACACAAATCCTTCAATCCTATATATAACAAACTTCATAAATCACAAAAAGACAGTGCGGTATTTGCTGATGAAATCCTGTCTCAGTCTATGTTTTTGTTAACTTCAGCATACAGACTTATTGACAAAAAACGCTTTGCGGATATACTTGATAATATAGTTCTGACCGGACTTACGAAAAAACAGAAGGAATTACTTTTCGGAAAGGAAAATTAACAGATGAACAAAAATCCTTATGCAGTGCTTGGTGTGTCTGAGAACGCCACTGACGAAGAGATTAAAGCGGCATACAGAGCGCTTGCAAAGAAGTATCATCCTGATAATTATCAGGATAGTCCTCTGAGTGATCTGGCAACAGAAAAAATGAAAGAGATCAATGACGCTTACGATGAAATTCAGCGTATGCGAAAAGAGGGCAGAAGGTATTCATCTTCGTCATATGATCAGACCTACAATTATGGTGGATACAATACAGGTGCATACAATAAAGGCGGATATACCAGTACAAATTATCCCGATGTACGCAACTTTATCAGAAGCGGCAGGCTGGATGATGCACAGACTATTCTTAACGGAGTTCCTGCTTCAAACCGCGATGCCGAATGGTACTATCTGCAGGGTATGATAAATTACAACAAAGGCTGGACAGACCAGGCTTACAGTTATTTCAAAACTGCCTGTGATATGGACCCTCATAATGCTGAGTTCAGACAAGCATATAATCAGATGAATCAGCAGAGAGCATACACTTCATCTGAGTATAATCAGACACACAGTAATGGTTGCGGTTGCTCAAGCTGTGATATCTGTTCAGCTCTTTGCTGTGCTGATGCTTGCTGTGAATGTATGGGCGGAGACCTGTGCAGTTGTTGTTAAGTTATGAAAAAGAGAATCAATAAAACTTATGGTATTGCACTTTGTGCAGTAATTGCAGCCTTATCTTTTGTAATGCTGCTTCTTACAGGTCTGATTCCTGTGGGTACTTATGCATTCCCTTGTATTGCAGGGGTTTTCCTTGCTGTAATTGTTATTGAGGTAGGTTATGCAGGAGCGGTTTCTGTTTACGCGGTGGTTTCGCTGCTTTCTTTCTTGCTTGTAGCTGATAAAGAGGCTGCTCTATATTACTCAGCATTTCTAGGATTTTATCCTATCCTTAAGGGTGTTATAGAAAGACTCCATTCTTACACCTTGCAGTATATATTCAAATTCATTGCGTTCAATATCTGTGTTATCGCAGCATTCTTTATTGGTATTTTCCTTTTATCTGTCCCGAAAGAGAGTTTTGAACTTTTCGGTATGTATCTCCCTTGGGTTTTTCTGGTTATTGGCAACATAGTTTTTCTTTTTTACGACATTTGTCTTACACGTTTAATTACCGAATATGTAAATAAATGGAGAAATAAGTTGAAAATCCGATGAATTTTTCAGAAAAAATCAAATAATAAATTGAACACGCCGTACATATATGGTACAATATATATGTATAGCGTGTTGTTTTGTGTTTCGATAAGTATTTAATGGAGGTTATTGCTATGATCCGACTTGGCAGAAGAATAGTATCTGTAGTTTTACTGATAGCTACCCTTATGGGTGTGTTGGCTGTCGGTTTTGTTTCTGTATCTGCTTTGTCGGCTCAGGTTGTAACAACTGATGCAGTCAGACTCCGCTCTACTGCAGGCATCACTTCCGACAATATAATAACAACACTCAATGTGTCTGAAGAACTTACCTTGCTTGAAGACAGTAAAAACGGTTGGGCTTATGTAAGCCGTAAAGATGGTACAAAAGGATATTGTTCAGTAGATTACCTTAACGTTGCAGATGGATCAGGTGTGCAGATGAAAGGCGTCACCACTGATGATGTCAACTTCCGCAAAGGTCCTTCTACAGATTATGACTCCATAAAACTCCTTTATACAGGAACAACTTTTGTTGTTTCGGATAATTCCGAGGAACTCTGGGTAAAAGCTGTTGTGGGCTCAACCACAGGATATATTTACAGAGAATATACAGAAATAACTGCCTATCTGCCTGAAAATACAGAAGTATCCGAATTACCATCAACTCCTAACTGGTTTGAAGATTCAGCACTTGATGATATTGTAGGTGATACCGGTGCAGATAATATGCCTGTAATTCCTGATATTGCTCTTTCAGCAGATAACATCACCATTGAGCAAGGCAGCAAATACACAGTTGCTGTGTACATAACCGGCGGTGAGTCTGCACAAGGTGCTGTCAGTTTCAAATCTTCTAACACTTCCGTTGCCACAGTTGCAAAGAATGGCACAGTAAAAGGTGTTGGAATCGGCACAGCTGAAATTACTGCTACTCTTGCAGGTACTGACTGCACAGCAGTATGTAAGATAACAGTTACAGAATCTACTACTCAGGCTCCTGAGGAGCCCATTACCATTTCAGAAACAAAGATAACAGTTAACAAAGGCAATCACTATCAGCTGAAAGCCGATGTGCCTGTTAAGTGGAAAAGTTCCAACACAACTGTTGCTACAGTAAGTGGTGGAATTGTCACAGCAAAGGCTAAGGGTACAGCCATAATCACAGCATACACCGACACTCAGAGTGTTGATTGTAAAGTTACTGTTTCAGACTCATCATCCTCAATCAGTATCTATAAATCCACTGCAACAATCACAGCAGGAAAATCCTATTATAACGGAGCAACCTCATCCTCTGCAGTGTCCTGGTCAAGTTCAGACACTACTGTTGCAAAGGTGCAGAACGGCTTTATAACAGGTGTTTCTGAGGGAACAGCTGTTATCACTGCAAAGAATTCATCAGGTGTGAAAACTTGTCTTGTTACAATCAAACCTGCTGAGCCTGTAAGATTTACCTTTGCTGAACCTAATACAGCAGCAAAGAATGAAACTATAACTCTATATGCAGTTACCGATAAATCCCGTACTGCTGTTAAGTTCAATATAAGTGTTGGCGGTAGTGTGAAAACTGTGAATGCTACCAATAAAACTACAGACGGTAAAACTCTGATATGGTCAGCAACTACTTCAATTTCTTCAAGTGGAACTTATAATGTTGTTGCTTATTCAAAACAGAACGGTGACTGGCAGACTTGTTCATTATCTCCTGATGATGCAAAAACTACAATCTTTATCAGAGAAACCGTTGACCCCAAGGCAGAAACCTTAGAAAAACGCAGAGCATCAAGTGAAATTATTACTTTGCTTTCTGAGTTTGAAGGTTATAGTCCCAGTGTTTATTTTGACACAGTGGCAAGCGGCGTTCCGACCCTCGGTTATGGAAAGGTTATCTATATTGGCGACAGTTTCTATAATGATATGACTAAAAAGGAAGCCTATGCTTATCTTGTCCAGACTGTCAATGAGGGAGGATTTACTTCTGCTGTTAATAATTATCTTGATAAGTATAACATCAAGAGAAATCAGCATCAGTTTGATGCTCTGGTATCTTTTGTTTATAATCTTGGCTCCAATATCCTGTCAGGTGACAGTGATTTCAAGAATATCTTCCTCGCTACCAACATCAAACAGGAAGAATCTGTGTCTGACACCGAAGCATATATAAATGCTTCAAATGTCAATATGAGAAGCGGTCCTTCAACTTCAGATGCTGTTCTTGCTGTGCTTGATTCAGGTACTGTGCTGACTCTTATTGAAACTGAAGCAAAGAACAATTGGTATCACGTGAAGACACAGAATGGCACAGAAGGTTATGTTTATGCAACTTATGTGACCAAGGGAAGGCTCAGTAAGAGTGAAGACTATTCTCTCGGAAGAGTAGATAAGGCTAAGTTTACCAAGCTTCTTCTGCAGTATCACCATGCAGGTGCAACCTGTGTTTGGGGACTTCTCAACAGAAGAGTAGATGAACTTGATGTGTTCTATTATGGGGACTATGTTCGTAACGGCTCCAAGAATGTCTATGGATATAAGTTCACTTGTGCAGTGAATTCTTCCACAACATTATAAAATTGTAATTCCGCGTTTATATGGAGGTTAATATGAAAATAGGATTTATTGGTGCAGGCAATATGGCTACTGCAATTATCGGAGGACTTCTCGGTGCAGGTACTGCAGCAGAGAATATTCATGTTTTTGATATGGATACACAGAAACTTGAAGCTTTCATTTCCAAAGGTATTGTTTGTGAAAAGAACAGTTGTGATGTTACAAAGAACTGTGATATAATTGTTCTTGCTGTTAAGCCTCAGAATTACTCAGAAGTTCTCAGTGAGATTGCGCCTTTTGCAGATATTAACAAAACTTTTGTTTCTATTGCAGCAGGTATCACTATTGACTTTGTACGCAGAGGTCTTTCTCTTGAATGCCCTGTTGTGAGAGTTATGCCCAACACACCTTTGCTTGTAGGAAAAGGTGCAACTGCAATCTGTTTCTCTGAAAACGTCAGTGATGTTTGCAAAGAAGTAACTTCTTCTATGTTTTCCTGCAGCGGTGCTCTTGAGGAGTTTACAGAGGATAAAATGGATGCAATAATTTCTGTAAATGGTTCTTCTCCTGCTTATTTCTATCTGTTTGCCAAGGCTATGGCTGATTATGCCGAGTCTGTCGGTATTGACAGAGAACGTGCAATGAATCTTATTTGTGCCGCTATGGAGGGTAGTGCTGAAATGCTCCGCTCCTCAGGTGATGACCCTGATACACTTATTAAAAAAGTAAGTTCAAAGGGTGGCACAACAATAGAAGCACTTAATAAATTCTATCAGCACGGATTGGAAGATGCTGTCAAAGATGCAATGGCTGCTTGCACAAAACGTGCAGGTGAACTTGCTGCCGAAGCATAATTTCATATTTATTCTCATAAGTTTTACTGAATACGGACAACCGTTGTACGGAGGTACTTATGAGAGGAATTGTTTTTACACTTACAAGAAGACCAAGACCGCAAAAAAGAATAAACAGCCGTAATTTCACATCGTTTTCTGCTTTTATGAAACGATACGGAACGACTGTTGTGTTTACGTTCATATATGCTTGTGGTTTGCTTATGGGCTCATTATCTGCAAAAAATGCTGATAAAACCTTACTTGACGGGCTTAACTTCCTTTTTGCTACCAATCTTGATGCCAGAATGGGACAACCTGCTTTTTCTGCGTTTGCCACAAGCTTTGCGTCGAACTTTCTTTTTTTGCTTTATGTATTCCTGTGCGGACTTTCTCCATGGGGAATGGCTGCTGTGTATGCTGCACCTGCCTTTAAGGGTTTCGGCGTTGGTTTGTCTGCGGGATATCTTTTTGTTACCTATGGCTTCAAAGGAGTAGGGTTTTATCTCCTTGTTATTCTTACGGGTACTTTTATTTTTTCCTTTGCCCTTGTGATTGAATGTATACAGGCGCACTACCTGTCCTGCAAAATTGCTAAATCGGTTTTCGGGTCAGGGGAGAATATGCAACCTGTTTCAACTTATGTTCACAGTTTTTTACTGAGAAGTCTTTATATGCTTTTGCTCACTGCTGTTGCTGCTTTGGCAGACACACTGCTGTGGACAGGATTTTCAGGTCTGTTCTTCTGACAGACTGTTCATTAATGTTAGGATGTGTAATATGAATCAGGAAAGAAAAAAACTGGGATTTGAACTTTTGCTTCATAATCTCTGGTCAAATCTCGGATATATGATACTGACAAACCTTTTGTTTGCAGTTCCTTTGCTTGCTTCTTTTGCAATAGCATACGTGCTTTGCTTGTATGTTTTGCCTGTTGTACCTGTAACACTGCCTTTTGCGGTTGTTCTTGCAAGCCCTTTCTATGCAGGCGTGGTATCTTTATCAAGATATTATTCGCAGGGTATCAGACCTGAAAGTATGGTAAAAAAATACTTCGGTGCTGTTAAAGAAAACGGACTTAAATTTCTGCTTGGCGGTTTCCTTCTGTACGTTGCATATCTTATCTGTTATTTCAGTGCTACCATTTATGCGAGTCTTGCAGCATTAAGTTGGGTTTTCTATATTCTTCTTTTTGTTGTTGTGGTTATATGTGTTTTTTTTCTCTTTATGTTCTATGCAGTACCTTTGATGACAGTTTCTTTTGACCTAAAACTCAAGGATACATACAAGAACAGTGCACTGATGACTTTCGGTGAGATAAAGCAGAACTTTTTTGCCACAATAGGTGTTGCAGCATATCTTGCAGTTGCACTTATGCCCATTATGATTATTTCCTATACTGCAAGCATTCTGCCTGCAGAAACAGTAAAACTTCTCCTTATTATTTATGGAGCTGTTGCATTTGGTGCACTTATTCCTGCACCCTGCGCTATGATAATCAGTAACTATCTTTATCCCAATATGCGTTCTGTGATTTCAGGTGAAGACATCTCTGAAAACAATGTTTCTGCACCTGCACCTGATATACGCCCGAGAGGTGCTTCTGACGAAGAAGAAACATCTGAACCTGATATTGACCTTGATGAACTCAGAAAGGGAGATGGGGAAGAATACATCTTCTATCAGGGTAAGATGATAAAAAGAAAAGTTCTTATAGAAAGATTGGAGGATTCAGACAATGAGTAAGAAAAGAATTTTATGTTTCTTGGTTGCGATGGTTATGTGCTGTGCTGTTTTTGCAGCTTGTACGCCCGAAACTCCTGTGAATACCCAGCCTGCAACAAATGAAACCACACAAGCAACAACTGTTGAAAACGAGCCTGTTACAACAGAAAGCAGACCTGCTGACCTTAAACTTGCAGAAAATTATCTTCCTGTGAAGGCCTTTGATTTCGATGGTAACGAGGTAGGTCTGGACAAAGTTTATGGCTCAGGTTTTCGCGAGCACGGCGGTTATCTTTGTTTCAAGGAAGATGGCACATTCACAACCTTCATTGGTGTCTTTGGTAATGTAGACAAAGAAAGCGGTACATACAAAATCATCTCTGATACAGAAATCGAGATGACCTTCAACAACGATACCGCAGAAATTGCTGTTGTTACACAGGTTGATTCTGATGGTAATGTAACAGAGCTGAGAATGCCTCACAGAAGTCACGAGGTTGTTTTCTCACAGCAGTAAAATAATCTCAGACAGCATCCTTGCTGTCAACAAACCAGCGGTTATCCTCTAAAAAAAGATACCGCTGCTGACCTGCAATCCTGCAGGAATATCGTAAACCTGCGCCGCCTTCTTTCATAGAGGCGGCGTATCTTATATCCAGAATCTTGTCAATAGGGAAACTCCTGCCATCATTCCAGTGTATAGTAACAGGAATCAGATTCCCATCATTGTCAAATCTTGCAGTTACAGAGATAAATTGTTTCATAGAAAATCCTTTCTGCCGTTTACTGTCACAGCTAATCAGTAATCCGCTTTAAATAGAACTAATGTTCTTGTGATTATATTATAGAACAACAGTTCGAAAATGTCAACACGTATTTGAAATGTAAACAATTACATAAAAATAAAAACTCCGTATGTTTTTTCTACATACGGAGTTTTTTATAGTATCAGCTTTTAGTTGACACCAAGGAGAGCCTTTGCTGACTCTTCAAGTCTGTCCATAATATCCAGTGCGTCAGCTTTGTCTTTGCCTACAGAGGTAAGATAAAGCTTAATCTTGGGCTCTGTACCGCTGGGACGTACAATAGCAGCATTTCCGCCTTCAAGTGAGTAGGAGAGAACGTTTGACTTAGGCAGGTCGATTGTTTCTGTTTTACCTGTGATAAGGTCTGTATCTGTGCTCATCTGGTAATCGCAGATACCTTCAACGCCGAAACCTGCAATGTCCTTGGGTGCATTTGCACGCAGAGTGTCCATAAGTTCAGCCATCTTCTGCATACCCTCAGCACCTTCAAAGTAGAAGTTGAGAGTCTTGTTGTAGTAGTAGCCGTACTCGTGGTAAAGCTCATCAATAACCTGAGAGAGAGTCTTGCCCTGTTTCTTGTAGTAAGCAGCCATCTCAGCAATGAGCATAGATGCCACAACTGCGTCCTTGTCACGTACATAAGTACCTGCAAGGTAGCCATAGCTTTCTTCGAAGCCGAAGAGGTATCTGTCAGTTTCACCCTTCTTTTCAAGACCGAGAATAACTTCACCGATATACTTGAAACCTGTGAGAACATCAACCATAGAACAGCCGTATTTTTTACAGATACGCTTGATAAGAATTGTAGAAACAATAGTCTTTACGATAATGGGATTCTCAGGCAGTGTGCCGTTTTCTTTTCTGCACTTGAGAATATAATCTGTGAGCATAATACCTGTTTCGTTACCTGTGATGAGACGATAACTGCCGTCTTCATCAGGTACAGCAATACCAACTCGGTCAGCATCAGGGTCTGTAGCAAGAAGAAGGTCAGGCTTGATTTCATCGCAGAGTTTAAGACCAAGCTCAAGAGCTTCCTTGATTTCAGGGTTGGGGAAGGGGCAGGTAGTGAAGTTTCCATCAGGAAGTTCCTGCTCCTTAACTATAGATACATTGTCAACACCAATCTCAGAAAGTACACGGCGAACGAGCTTGTTACCTGTACCATTGAGAGGAGTGTATACTACAGAAAGATCGGAATTCTTGCAGATGCCGGGATTAACCTGCTGCTTCTTAACTTCAGCAAGATACTCAGTGTAAACACTGTCATCAACATATTCGACGATACCGCTGTCAACAGCTTCCTGAAGGTCCATAAGCTTTGCACCTGTGAACATATCAAGGGAGCAGATTTCATCAAAAACAATACCTGCAGAAACGTCTGTCATCTGACAGCCGTCTTCACCGTAAGCCTTGTAGCCGTTGTATGCAGCAGGGTTGTGGCTGGCTGTAATCATAATACCTGCCTGACAACCAAAGTGACGTACAAGGTAGCTCAGCACAGGAGTAGGCTGAAGTTCTTTTGTGATATAAACCTTAATGCCGTTTGCAGCAAGCACGCGAGCAGCCTCAAGCATAAATACATCAGCATTTATTCTGCTGTCATGAGAAATAGCAACTGCACCGCCGCCGAATTTTTTGTTCACATAATTTGCAAGTCCCTGTGTGGCCTGACGTACAACATAGATGTTCATTCTGTTTGTACCAGCACCCAGAGTACCTCTGAGACCTGCTGTACCAAACTGAAGCTGTCTGTAAAATCTTTCGTGAATTTCTTTGTCATTGCCCTCGATAGATTTAAGTTCTTCAATAAGAGCAGCGTCGTCAGTAGCATTTTCGAGCCACTGTTTGTAAGTTTCCATGTAGTTCATAAACAAATCCCCATTTATATATAATGTCAATTATATCCAGAAAATAATTATTGTTATTTTATCACCTCCTAAGAAAAAATTCAATAGAAAAAGGGAATTACCATAAAAAACGGCAATGTATACTAAAAGTATTCACATAATCATCAAATAAAATATGTTGATTTATTGAAAAAAACATAGTAATATAATAGGAGTTTAATTATTGGAGGTATTATAATGGATATAAATAAAGATGATATCCTTAACGAGGATGTGGTTTCTGAAAAAATAACAGAAGAAACAATGCCTGTTGAGGATAACGCAGAAGACACAGAGGATTCCGCATCAACTCTTGAAGTTGATCAGAAAGATATTGACGAGGAAATGTCAAGATACGGTATGCTTCCTCAGGAAAACGAGGACAGTACAGAAGAGACAGAATACACCGCACCTGCTCAGAAGAAAGGTCTCGTTCAGAAGCCCATCATTATAGCAACTGTTGCTTTACTTATCACATCTATTCTTGTGAGCGGAATTGTTCTTATCTACACCGCTTTCTTCAAGCCCGGTATCAATGGCGCTTATGTTCTTGCAGAAGCACCTGACAGCGGTACTTATTTTGTGTTTGACAGAGATGGTAACGTTTCTATGGATGGCGGCGGAATCAGATACTTCGGCACATATACTATGGAAAAAGTTGATGGTGTTGATGTTATTACCTCGGATTTCTATTTTATAGCATCATACGGTGGTCAGGCTACAGTAACATATGCTGACAACAAAAACACTCTGATTCTCGGATTCCCTATGGGAGAACTTCAGTTTATCAAAACAAAACTTCCCGAACATAAAGTTGAGCCTCAGAATATTACCCATGCATCTGCTGATGAACTTGGAATTACAGAACTCAACGTTGTGGATGGAATCGTAGGTACCTGGACTGAAGAAATGTATGGCACATACACATTCAATGCAGATGGTACAGGCACATACCTCTCAGAGTATACTTTCAGTGAGTATATGGGATATGGACTTGGTATGGAGTATCAGTTCAAGTATACAGTCCATGAAGATGAGATTCTGATTACACTGGATTATTACGGCGGTCAGAAAGAAGATGGAGTTTACACATATTTCCTTGATAAAGGAAACCTGGTGCTTAATGGTGTGGGCTACACAAAGGTTGATAAATAATCATCATACAAACGAATAATGATAATTTAAGGCGACAGTAAAAACTGCCGCCTTTTTTATTTTTAGTATAACTTTGAAAGAGAAAGAAGATCTTTGGTGCAGAGTATTCCGTCCCGATTTATGTCTGCAGATAGTTGTTGTGTTTCATTGGGGGTTTCTTCTCCTGTGAGAAACTTCATCATAAGTTTCAGGTCTCTGGAATTTATATTTCCTTCACCTGTCAGTTCACCATAAATGATAACAACATATGTATTCCCTGAAAACCTGACGCTCATACCGCTTCCCAGCTTACCTTGTTTGTAAATGCTGCCGTCATTTTTATATACGACAAAATCATCTTTGGAAGCATTGAGATTTTTGCGCAGTGCGGCAACCGTTGTTCCATAGTCGGGAATAATATAACTTCCGTTTAATACCACACCGGATTGTTGTAAGGTTTCTTCAACTGTAGTCTCGGGAACAATCTGATAAATGCAGCCATTTTCATAGTTGAAATCTATACCTGTTGCATCACGGATAATTCCGTTGCCTATATATGTGCAGGGGACAACAGGAGATGCATCAGAAACAAGGTTTGCATCTGAGTCGCTGATAACAAAGATACCGTCTTCCGTAATAGCGGTAATATCTGTACCGTTTGTGCACAGAAGTTGTTTTACCGTTGATTTTACTCTTGTTGTGTTAATTACTTTACCATTATTAAAACAGTTGATAAGATGGTTGTCGTAGTAATCAACAAGATAAAATCTTCCTTGATTGTCTGCAGCAAATCTGTTTTCATTAATGAGTATCGGCAAAAGTGTGATTGTACTTGTAAATGAGCCTGAATTTGTATCGTATGTATACCACATTGCAACTAAGTTATCGTTGTGATTTGTGTGAGACAGAAAACTGAAAACTCCTTTATATACACTGCAGGCAATAACAGGGGAATCAACAGGAATTGTTTTGTATGTATCAGATGAAGTTATGTTGATTGTATTATCTGAAATCAGAACTGACCAGGAAACATCGGTGGCGTAATCGGTCATAGAGTAACCTGTTGCAAAAACATCAGAAGGTTTGCAAGTAAACATAAAAACAGAAAGTATCACAGCGCATACTGCAGATATTCCTCTAATAAGTGAATTCTTCAATCCGCCACCACCTTTACCGAGCTTTTACTTCAGTATACAACGTAAAAGGGTAGAGAACCGGATTTGGTGATTAATATTCACATCGGATTATGTTTTGTACATAAAAGAAACAGGCATTGTTTATTAAAGCAATGCCTGTTGAATTAATATTAAAGATTATTCTGTCATTTCCCAGTTGTGCCATACGTTCTGGATATCATCGTTATCTTCAAACATATCAAGCATCTTCTGGAGTTTTTCCTGAGTTTCCTTGTCCTCAACCTTTACGTATGTGTTGGGTACCATAGCAACCTCAGCAGTTACAAAGTTATAACCCTTTGCAGCCAGATCATCACGTACACCGCCCATATCTGTTGGCTCAGTGTAAACAGTGAAAATATCCTCGTCTGCCTCAAAGTCTGCAGCGCCTGCCTCAAGTGCATGCTCCATAACAGTGTCTTCATCAGCCTCAAGGTCTTCACGGTCGATTACAATAACACCCTTTTGCTCAAACATAAAGCTAACGCAACCGGGAGTACCCATGTTTCCGCCGTATTTATCAAAGTAGTGACGTACATCACCTGCTGTACGGTTGCGGTTATCGGTGAGAGCTTCAACGATAACTGCTACACCACAGGGACCGTAGCCTTCGTAGGTAACTGCTTCGTAGTTAGTGGAATCACCTTCGCCTGCAGCTTTCTTGATGATTCTTTCAATATTGTCATTAGGTACGTTGTTTGCTTTTGCTTTTGCAATGCAATCACGGAGTTTGGAGTTAACAGCAGGGTCTGCACTTCCGCCTTCCTTAACTGCTACGATGAGCTCTCTGCCGATTTTGGTGAAAATCTTTGCACGGGCTGCATCATTCTTACCTTTTTTCTGTTTAATGGTGCTCCATTTATTATGTCCTGACATAAAAATTCATCCCTTTTATAAAATTATCACAGAGATTATATCACATATATACAGTATTTGCAAATTATTTTAATGGTTACAATTTGGTTACAAATCTATTGTATATATAAATACATAATGATATAATATAATGAAACGTTTATCAGAGGCAAAGTGCAAAGGATAAACGCCATCAAATCTGATGTTTTTACAAAAGAAAGGATGAGTGTTGTGATAAGATCTATGACAGGCTACGGCAGAGGAGAAGCAACTCTTAACGGCAAGGAAATTACAGTTGAACTCAAAAGTGTAAACCACAAATACTTTGAATTTTCCTGCAGAACTTCAAGAGGCTATGCTTTCCTTGAAGAAAAGCTCAAGTCTTATGTAGGCTCCCGTGTATCAAGAGGTAAGGTTGATATGTATGTTTCTATTGTTTCTACAGGTGAAACCGAAGATTCAACAGTAACCGTCAATCACTCTCTTGCTTCAGGTTATCTTAAGGCTCTTACAGAAATTGCTGAAAACTACAACGTACAGAACGATATCACTGCAACTACAGTTGCACGTTTTCCTGATGTGCTCACAGTTCATAAAGCACCTGAAAACGAAGAGCAGGTGCTGGAAGATGTTCTGAGTGTTGCAAAGGAAGCAGTTGACAAGTTCATTGCTATGAGAGAAGTTGAGGGTGAGCGTCTGTATGCTGATGTTATGAGCAGAGCAAAAACTATCCTTGATATCGTAGCAATTATCGAGGAGCGTTCTCCTGTTATTGTTGAGGAGTACGAAAAGCGTCTTTGTGCCCGTATTGAAGAACTGATTGGCAACGATACCTTCGACCGTCAGAGAGTTCTGACAGAAGTTGCAGTGTTTGCAGATAAGGTTGCAGTTGCAGAAGAGACAGTTCGACTCAGAAGCCACTTTGATCAGCTTGAGTCAATTATGGGTGCTACAGGTCCTATCGGCAGAAAACTTGATTTTCTTGTACAGGAGATGAATCGCGAGGCAAACACCATCGGTTCCAAGGTACAGGATGCGGCACTTGCACATCAGGTTGTCAATATCAAGTCTGAAATAGAAAAAATCCGTGAACAGATTCAGAACATAGAGTGAGGAAAGGTATATGAAACTGATAAACATCGGCTTCGGCAATGTTGTTGCGGCGGGCAGACTCATAGCAGTTGTCAGCCCCGACTCAGCACCTATAAAACGAATCATTCAGGATGCAAAACAAAAAGGCAATCTCGTGGATGCTACTTACGGCAGACGTTGTAAGGCGGTCCTTTTCACAGATAGCGACCATATTATCCTCTCTGCAATTTCTCCCGAGACCATTGCCAATAGAATTGAAGAGGGTGATGAAAAATGAGTGAAAGCACAGTGAAACCCGGTAAACTGATCGTGTACTCAGGTTGTTCAGGAGTAGGCAAAGGCACAATAATGCCACACATTCTCAAGGCTTTTCCTGATCTGAAGTTTTCCGTATCTGCTACAACCCGTGACCCCAGACCCGGGGAAACAAACGGTGTGGAATATTTCTTTATTTCTATTGAAGAGTTTGAGCAGATGGTTGCAGAAAACGGCTTCCTTGAACACGCAGTATACTGCGGAAACAACTACGGTACTCCCAGAAAGGCTGTGGAAGAAAGACTTGCTCAGGGGATAAACGTAATCCTTGAGATTGAAGTTCAGGGTGGTGTAAGCGTTATCAACAACTTCCCCGAATGTGTAAGTATCTTTATCCTGCCTCCCAGCATGGAAGAACTTGAAAGAAGACTTCGTAAAAGAGGCACTGAGGACGAGGAAACAATCAAAGAACGTCTTGCACAGGCTGTGGAGGAGATCAAATGTGCACCGGTTTATAAGCATCAGGTTATAAACGGTGAACTTGAAGTTGCGGTTGATGAAGTTATTTCGATTATCCGCAAAGAAATTTCAGAGTAATATCTGAACTAATTATCATTGTTACAAAGCAAAAGCTTTATATAAAATTATTTTACAGGAGTGAACATAAAATGATCAGAGCATCTATCGACGATATGTTAAGCGGCAAGGAGAGCCGTTACGCACTGGTAATCGGTGTAGCAAAAAGAGCAAGAGAGATTGCACAGGGTTTTGAGGACGAGGGTATCGTTACTGCTGATAAGCCTGTACTTCTTGCTATCGAGGAGTTCAAGAACCACAAGTTCAATATCTTAGAGCCTCAGGATGAAGACTGATAACACCATAATTGCAGGTGTTGCAGTTGAAGGGACAGTATATCACTTTGACAAAATATTCGACTATGCAGTAAGACCTGAGGATAGCATATCTCTCCGACCCGGTTGCAGGGTTAATGTGCCTTTTGCAAGGGGCAACCGCAGCCGTCTTGGAATGGTTATGTATGTAAAAGAAGGCGACAGCAAAGGACTCAAGTACATTACTTCTGTTCTTGACAGTGAGCCTGTTATGTCAGGCGAAATGCTGAGCCTTGCGGATTATATGCACAGACACTATTACTGTACTCTTTTTGAGGCAGTAAAAGCAATGCTTCCTGCAGGACTGAATTATAACATAACCACTGTTTATCAGGCGGTGGGGTCTGCTTCTGTCGAGGAGCTTTCAGAAGAAGAAAAACGGATTTATGAATATATCCTGAGTGCAAAGTCACCTGTACGCCGTGAACAGCTCATGTCTGCTTTCGGAATGGCTGACTTTACTCCTTTTGAAAGACTTGTTCAGAAGGGCTATCTTTCAAAATCAGATGATGCTTACCGCCGTGTAGGGGATAAGTCTGTCAGAATGCTTCGTTTGTGCGAAAATTCACAGGAGGTTTCCTGTAAACTTACCGATAAACAGCAGGCAGTTGCAGACCTTATTTCTGATGCAGGAGAAGCCTCTGTAAAGGAAGTGTGTTATTTTACAGGTGTTACTCAGGCAGTTGTTGATGCTGTTGTTAGAAAAGGCATTGCAGAATATTTTGATGCTGAAGTTTTCCGTACTCCTGAAACTGCAGTCTATGAAAAGCAGGAGTTTCCTGTCCTGAGTGATGAGCAGCAGCTTGCCTTTGACGGACTCTGCGAAAAATACTCAGAAGGCAAACCTGTGGTGTCCTTATTATACGGCGTTACAGGCTCAGGCAAAACCTCTGTTTTTCTTAAACTAATCAAGAAGGTTGTTGATGATGGCAAGGGTGTCATTGTTATGGTGCCTGAAATTGCCCTCACTCCTCAACTTGTAAAAAAATTCAAGGGCCTTTTCGGTGAAGATGTTGCTATTTTTCATAGCGGTCTTTCACTGGGTGAGAGGCTTGATGAATTCAAACGAGTGCAGAAGGGTCTTGCAAAAATAGCTGTGGGCACCCGCAGTGCTGTTTTTGCTCCTTTTACAAATCTTGGTCTTATTATTATGGACGAAGAGCAGGAGCACACCTATAAATCTGAGAATAAGCCCCGGTTTCATGCCCGTGATGTAGCAAAGTTCCGTTGCAGCAAGAATAATTGTATGCTGCTGCTTTCTTCTGCTACCCCTGATGTGGAAAGTTATTACTTGGCAAATTCAGGCAAATATTCTCTGTTTACGCTTCATAATCGTTATGGTATAGCACAACTTCCCGATGTGCTTACTGTTGATATGAATGATGAGGTAGCAGCAGGGAATACAACAGGTATATCTTCTGTTTTGCTTCAGGCTATCGAGGACAATCTTAAAGCGGGCAAGCAGTCTATTCTACTTCTTAACCGCAGAGGATACAACACCTTTGCAGTGTGCAGAAGTTGTAAGGAAGCACTGTCTTGTCCTAACTGCTCAATTTCTCTGACTTATCATCAGGCTAACCAAAGACTTATGTGTCATTATTGCGGATATTCTCAGTCACTTACCGATGAATGTCCCAATTGCCATGAGCACAGTCTGCAGTTTTGCGGCTCAGGTACACAGCGTGCTGAGGAAGCATTATCAGAACTTTTTCCGAATGCTCGTATACTCAGACTTGATGCCGATGCAGTTATGCATAAGAATGCTCACGAAAAACTGCTGACAGCATTTGCTCAGGGTGAATATGATATACTTGTCGGAACTCAGATGGTGGCAAA
>JAZQHL010000022.1:0-15636 GCA_045540595.1 Ruminococcus sp. | reverse complement strand
CCTGTCATAGGGTCCTGAAAGACTCTGCCCAGATATTTAGCACGCTTGTACTCGGGTAGCTTGGTAACGTCAACGCCGTCAATAACAATACTGCCGCAGTCTACAGGGTAAACACCTGCAATCATATTGAGCATCGTGGATTTACCTGCACCGTTGCCGCCGATAACAGTGACAAAATCTCCTTCGTCCAGATGAAGATTGATGCCGTTTAAGGCTTTCTTTTCATTGATTGTTCCGGGGTTAAAGGTCTTTTTTACATTTGTGATATCAAGCATTTACTTTATCCCCCTTCTTCGAACCTTTGATATGTTTTTCGTTATACTTTCTTTTCCAGTAGGGTATGGCAAGGAATATAGCAACAATAGTTGCCGAGAGAAGCTTTAGGAGGTTTGCATCAAGTCCCAAAGTGATAACCGCCTGGATAACGATATAATAAATGATAGAGCCTAAAGCGACGGACAGGAGCTTCAGTGCAAAATTTCGGAAGATTTTGCCGAAGAGTGCCTCGCCGATGATAACAGCGGCAAGACCGATAACTATAGCACCCTGACCCATTTTAACGTCGGCAAAGCCCTGATACTGTGCAAGAAACGCACCTGAAAATGCAACAAGACCGTTTGAAAGCATAATGCCCAGAACCTTGTTGAAGTTTGTGTTGATGCCCTGTGCACGGCTCATATTAAGGTTGGAGCCTGTAGCGCGGATAGCTGAACCCATCTCTGTTCCAAAGAACCAGTAAAGGACTGCGACGAGAATCAAAAGAACAACGCCAACTGTGATAAGGGGGTTGTGAAAAGCAAACTCCTTTACCCAACGAAGAGATACCAGCAGGTCGGTCTGATTAACGTTTACCGACTGATTCGCTTTGCCCATTATTTTAAGGTTAATGGAGTAGAGGGAAAGCTGTGTCAGAATACCCGCAAGAATAGGGGGGATGCCCATAAGGGTGTGAAGAAGTCCTGTAATAGCACCTGCAAAAAGTCCTGCAATAAAGGAAAGCAACATAGCAAGCCACAGGTTGCAACCGCCCAAAATGAGCATAACACCAACGGCACCGCCTGTTGCGAATGAGCCGTCAACGGTCAGATCGGGAATATCGAGTATGCGGTATGTAATATAAACACCGATAGCCATTATGCCCCATATAAGTCCCTGGGATACAGAGCCCGGAAGAGCGTTTAAAAGCTGAAGTATAGTTTCCATGTAATTCACCTTTTTCTATGATTAGGGAAAGAGCCGGAGAAAATAGTTTTCCTCCGGCTGAAGATGTTGTTTGTATAGACAATGATTAGTTTGCTTCTATAGCAACGTAGCCCTCAAGGGGTGTGATGCCAAGTGCTTCACAGTTCTGTGCGTTGTACTTGGGAGTCTGCTTTTCGGCATACTCGATGGGCATTGTGGAGATATCAGCACCGTCTCTGAGAATCTTAACAGCCATCTTACCTGTTGTGTAGCCAAGGTCATAGTAGCTGATGGAAAGTGTAGCAATACCGCAACCTGAGCAGATGCCCTCCTCGCCTGCGATTACGGGGATTTTCTTGGGCTCGCAGATGTTATCGATGATACCTGTGTTCTCTGCAACAGTGTTGTCTGTGGGTACGTAGATTACATCACAGTTGTCAGCGGCAGATGTGCAAACCTGAGCAAGGTCGTTGGAATCTGTGAAGGGATAGAGAGTAGCGGTGAGACCCTTATTTTCAAGCTCTGCCTTTACAACATCAACCTGATACTGGCTGTTTGCCTCCTTTGAGCAGTAGAGAAGACCCACGGTTTTTGCATTGGGACACCACTCTGTAATTATAGCAGCCTGCTTATCAAGGGGGGCAAGGTCAGATGTACCGGAGATGTTGCCGCCTACTGTGCCGTTGAAGTCTTTAAGCTCAAGAGCAACGCCGTACTCTGTAACAGATGTACCGAGAATCGGAATCTCACCTGTGGCAGCGGCGGCTGACTGAAGAGCAGGTGTAGCATTTGCCATAATCAAGTCAACGTTGTTTGATACGAACTGGTTTGCAATGGTTGAGCAGGTAGCAGGGTCGCCCTGACCGTTCTGAACATCGAACTCAACCTTGTCTTCGCCGAGCTCATCAATAATAGCCTGTTTGAAGCCGTCTGTTGCGGCATCAAGAGCTACGTGCTCCATCAACTGGCAGATACCAATCTGATATTTGCCGCTTTCGGCAGGATCGCTGTCGCAAGCGGTAAAGGCTAAACAACAACCAACGCACATAATAAGTGCTAAAATAAGGGATAATGCTTTTTTCATAATTATTCTCTTTCATTTGCAATTTGTAATCACAGAATTATTTTTGCTGTGATATTGCATTTTTCTTGTGTTCATTATATAATATATCCAGCATTAGTCAAATGAATGATATCAATAATAACTATCGAAATAATAGATGCAAGGAGCGATAAAATGGAACTGAGAAATCTGGTAACATTTATTAATGTGGCAGAGCTCGGCAGCTTTACAAAGGCGGCTGACCAGCTTGGATATTCGCAGTCAACGGTGTCTTTTCAGATAAAGCAGCTTGAAGATGAACTGGGATGTCTTTTGTTTGAAAGAATAAATCACACCATAACACTTACCGAGCGCGGACACGAGCTTATTTCGTATGCTCATCAGATTTGTGCTTTGGAAGAGGAGTTTAAGGAAAGCATCAAGGAAGAACAGACCTGTAGCGGACACATTCATGTAGTGACCCCTGATTCGGTGTGTGAGGAAATGCTCAATGCTCACTATCTTGATTTTCACAGAAAATACCCGGACATTTCCATTCGTTTTACCACAGGGGACTCAGGTGTGATGCTTGATATGCTTGACCACAACGAAGCGGATGTTATTATCACCCTTGACCATCGACTGTATAATAAGGACTACATTATTGCAAAAGAACAGCAACTGCCTATGCATTTTGTTGCGTCCTCAAGCTCGGAACTTGCAGGGAGAAGAGGGTTATCTGTTAAGGATATTATTGGAGAACCCTTTATTTTAACAGAGTGCGGACAAGGCTACCGCCGTGTTTTTGACAGGGAGCTTGCCAAAATGTCCTTGGAGATAACCCCTGTGCTTGAAATCGGACGAACCGACATTATCACATCTCTGGTTGCAGAGAGTAATATGATTTCCTATCTGCCCGATTTTGTAACAAAACCCTTAATTGATTCAGGGAAACTCTGTTTCCTTGATATTTGCGATATGAACATAGAGATATGGAAGCAGCTTATCTACCACAAAAATAAATGGATATCCAAGAGCCTTCGGGCATTTATTGACTATGTCAAAAGAGAAGAGTTTTCAGACTAAACATAAAAACGAGAGATTCAGTACTTGAACCTCTCGTTTTTTTAATTAAGTATAGCACCCTTTGCTCCGCCTGAAACAAGGGCGGCATAACGTTTGAGATAACCCGAGAGTTCCTTTTTCTTGGGCACAAAGTTTTTCATACGCTCGGCAAGAACGTCTGCATCCACTTTCAGTTCAATCGTGTTTTCGGGAATGTTGATGCTGATGATGTCTCCGTCCTCAACCACACCGATCAGACCACCCGACGCGGCTTCGGGTGTTACGTGACCGATACAAGCTCCACGGGTAGCACCGCTGAAACGACCATCGGTGATAAGGGCAACGCTGTTTCCGAGTCCCATTCCCATAATCGCAGAGGTAGGATTCAGCATTTCGCGCATACCGGGACCGCCTTTTGGACCTTCATAACGGATAACAACAACGTCACCTGCCACGATCTTACCACTGTTAATTGCCTGCTGTGCCTCTTCTTCAGAGTCGAACACCTTAGCAGGGCCCTCGTGCATAAGCATCTCGGGAAGTACCGCTGAACGTTTCACAACACTACCCTCGGGTGCAAGGTTGCCCTTGAGTGCCGCAATGCCGCCTGTTTCGCTGTAGGGATTATCGATAGGACGAATAACATCGGGATTGAGATTAACACAGCCTTTGATATTCTCACCAATGGTCTTTCCTGTAATGGTCATACAATCGATGTTTAGCAGACCTTTTTTTGTAAGCTCATTCATTACGGCATAGACACCGCCTGCTTCGTTCAGATCTTCCATATACGTGCGACCTGCAGGCGCCAAGTGGCAGAGGTTTGGAGTTACTGCACTGATCTCATTTGCAATGTCGAGATTAAGCTCAACACCGCACTCGTGAGCAATAGCGGGCAGATGAAGCATTGAGTTTGTGGAGCAACCGAGAGCCATATCCACAGTAAGCGCATTCATCAGTGCCTCTTTTGTCATAATATCACGAGGACAGATATTTTTTCTGACCAGTTCCATTACCGCCATACCTGCGTGTTTTGCAAGTTCGATACGGGCAGAATAAACAGCAGGAATAGTGCCGTTACCGCCAAGTCCCATTCCAAGTGCTTCGGTCAGACAGTTCATGGAATTTGCGGTGTACATACCTGAGCAGGAACCACATGTCGGACAGGTCTTGCACTCATATTCATAGAGCTTTTCGTCGTCTATTTTACCTGCATTATATGCCCCGACCGCCTCAAACATAGAAGAAAGACTTGTTTTCTCGCCCTCAATTCTGCCTGCAAGCATGGGACCGCCGCTAACAAATACGGTGGGAATATTTACCCTTGCCGCCGCCATTAAAAGCCCCGGCACGTTCTTATCGCAATTGGGAACCATAACAAGACCGTCAAAGCCGTGAGCCAGTGCCATGGCCTCGGTGGAGTCAGCAATTAAATCACGGGTAACAAGAGAATACTTCATTCCCGTATGTCCCATAGCAATACCGTCGCAGACCGCAATAGCAGGGAACACTATAGGTGTTCCTCCTGCCATTGCAACGCCCAGCTTTACGGCGTCTACTATCTTATCAAGATTCATGTGTCCGGGGACGATTTCATTATATGAGCTGACAATGCCTATAAGGGGACGGCTCTGCTCTTCTTCGGTAAGTCCCAGAGCGTGAAAAAGTGAGCGGTGAGGAGCATTGTGTACTCCTTTTACTACATTTTCTTTTGACATAAATTTCACTCCTTATCAGTTATTGATAAGTTTATCCTCGTCACTCCAGCTGTAAAGCTTGCGGATGTCTGCACCAACAAGCTCCGATGGGTGTTCACTTGCAATTTTTCTCATAGCATTGAAGTGTACCTGAGAGCCCGCTTCACTCATATCAAGGAGGAATTCCTTAGCAAAGGTACCGTCCTGAATATCCTTAAGCACCTTCTTCATAGCCTTTTTAGTATCTTCGGTGATGATCTTAGGACCTGTTACATAGTCACCATACTCTGCAGTGTTGGAAACAGAATAGCGCATACCTGCAAAGCCACTCTGATAAATAAGGTCAACGATGAGCTTCATCTCGTGAATGCACTCAAAGTATGCGTTTCTGGGGTCGTAGCCTGCCTCAACAAGAGTTTCGTAGCCTGCCTGCATCAGAGCTGTAACACCGCCGCAAAGGACTGCCTGCTCACCAAAGAGGTCTGTCTCGGTCTCTGTGCGGAAAGTGGTCTCAAGCACTCCTGCACGAGCACCGCCGATGCCAAGAGCATAAGCAAGACCCAGATCGAGGGCGTCACCTGTTGCGTCCTGCTCAACAGCAATAAGACATGGCACCCCCTTGCCTGCCTGATACTCAGAGCGTACTGTGTGACCGGGACCCTTGGGTGCGATCATGATAACGTTAACATTCTTGGGGGGCTTGATACAGCCGTAGTGAATATTAAAGCCGTGAGCGAAAGCCAAAGTCTTACCCTCGGTGAGGTTAGGCTCGATGCTCTCTTTGTAAAGCTTTGCCTGCTTCTCGTCGTTGATAAGGATCATAATGATGTCTGCAGCCTTTGCAGCATCTGCAGAGGTCATTACCTTAAGACCCTGCTTTTCAGCCTTTGCCCAGCTCTTTGAGCCCTCGTAAAGACCTACGATTACGTTGACACCGCTATCCTTTAAGTTGAGTGCGTGTGCGTGACCCTGTGAGCCGTAGCCGATGATAGCAACTGTCTTGCCCCCGAGTTTTGTAAGGTCGCAGTCCTGCTGATAAAAAATTCTGTTTTTCATTTTAGTTACCTCTTTCAAAATTATAGATTTAAGTTTTGACGCAAAGTAGATGCGCCTTTTTCTATAGATGCCGTACCTGTTCGGCAAATTTCAAGAATGGTCTGATCACCCATAAGCGAAATAAAATCGTCCATTTTTGCACTGTTTCCGATTACACGAAGTACAATAGCTTCTTTTGTGTAGTCAATCGTCTCCGCCTTAAATGCTTCTGCCGCAGCATGAATCTCCTCACGGGAGGAAGGATCGTTTTTAAGTTTAATCAGCATCAGTTCACAGCTTAGAGAATTATCGACAGTCAGTTCTTTAATAGAGCAAACATCGGGTAATTTGTAGAGCTGATTTATAAGCTGCTGTTTTTCGTTTTCCTCACTATCGAAACCAAAAGTAATTCGGGAATATTCTTCCGATTCGGTTTCACTTGCGGTAATGGAACTGATGTTGAACTGACGGCGACGAAACATACTGGTAAGCCGATTCAATACACCGAACTGATTTTTAACAAGCACAGCTAATGTATATCTGTTCACTTTTGCACCTCCAACTGAGTAATTATGTCGTCCATACTGCCGTTTGGCGGCAGCATAGGAAGAACAAATTCGTCCTTGTCTATCTTGCAATCGACAATATACGGGCCTTCTGTTTTGAATGCTCTATCAAGTGCCGCGTCTAATTCTTCAGGCGTGGTTACTGCTTCACCCTCTGCACCGAAAGCCTTAGCAAAAGCGGTAAAATCTGTTTTGCGCTCTAAAACCGAATTGGAATAGTGCTTATCATAAAAAAGCGTTTGCCATTGACGAACCATACCGAGCACACCATTATTCATGATGATAACCACCACGGGAACATTGTACCTTACAGCGGTTGCAAGCTCGTTTAAGTTCATACCGAAGCTGCCGTCGCCTGTGACTAAAACACTTCTTTCTTTGGTGCCAAAGGCGGCACCTATAGCTGCACCCAATCCAAAGCCCATAGTACCGAGGCCTCCGCTTGAAATAAATCGTCTGGGAGTTTTGAAGGTAAGGTTTTGTGCCGACCACATCTGATGCTGACCAACATCGGTAGCAACGGCGGTGTTCTCTCCCAAGTACTTGTTAAGAGTAAGTATTGCTTTTCTGGGAGTAAGGCTTTCTCTGTTGTCAAGATAGTTTTCTTCCTCAGCTTTAAGAGCTGATATTCTATCTTGCCACTGAGGTTTCTTAGTTTCTTTTATTAGAGGCAAAATCTTCTCAAGTGTAAGTTTTACATCTCCTCTCAGTCCGCAAACTGAGTCGACTGTTTTGTTAAGTTCAGAGCCGTCAACGTCAATGTGGATAATCTTTGCACCCGTTGCAAACTTTTGACGATTGCCTGTGACTCTGTCGTTAAAGCGGACACCCAATGAGATAATCAGGTCGGCACCATGCATAGCCATTGAAGAAGCGTAGTGCCCGTGCATCCCCTGCATACCTAAAAAACGAGGATGCTCAGTTGGTACACCTGAAAGTCCCATTAGTGAGCAACCTATAGGAGCGTCGATTTTCTCAGAGAGAGTCAGCATTTCTTCCTGAGCATTGGCGGTTATTACACCTCCGCCAAAATAGATGTAAGGTTTTTTCGCTTTGTTGATGTATTCTGCCGCCTCTTTTATTCGGACATCTTTGGCGGCGAAGGGTTCCTCGGCCTTGATTTGCGGTTGAGGTTCATATTCGCACCTTGCAATCTGCACATCCTTAGGTACGTCTATAAGCACAGGACCGGGTCTGCCTGACTTTGCCAGTTTGAAAGCCTCACGGATTGTGTCAGCAAGGTCTTCGACTTTGCCTACAAAGTAATTGTGCTTTGTTATGGGAAGAGTTACGCCAGTAATGTCAATCTCCTGAAAGCTGTCCGAGCCTATCTGGGTCGTGGGGACATTACCGCAGATGGCAACCATAGGAATTGAGTCAAGGTAAGCGGTGGCGATGCCTGTTACAAGGTTTGTGGCACCGGGTCCTGAGGTGGAGATTACAACTCCCACCTTACCTGTGGTGCGGGCATATCCGTCGGCGGCGTGGGCGGCACCCTGCTCGTGAGCGGTGAGGATATGATTTATCTCATTCTGATGAGTGTAAAGGCTGTCGTATACGTTTAAGATTTGTCCGCCCGGGTATCCGAAAACAGTGTCGCATCCCTGCTCAATTAAGGTTTTTACTAAAATGTCTGAACCTGACAGAAGCATTGTATCACTCCTTTTTTAGGTAATTGCAAATAAGCTCTCCGCACTTTTTACAGCCGACAAGTGTCATGCCCTCACTCATAATATCTGCAGTGCGATAGCCTGCATCAAGATAAGCTCCAACCGCTTTTTCGATGGAGTCAGCTTCTTCATTCATATCAAAGCTGAAGCGGAGCATCATTGCGGCGGAGAGAATTGTACCTACAGGGTTTGCAACATCCTTGCCTGCAATGTCGGGAGCAGAGCCGTGAATGGGTTCGTAAAGTCCGCAGGTGGTAGCTCCCAGACTCGAGGAAGGAATCATACCGATGGAGCCTGTAATCTGTGAGGCTTCGTCAGAAAGAATATCTCCAAACATATTCTCGGTGACAATAACGTCGAACTGCGAGGGGTTCTTTACAATCTGCATAGCACAGTTATCAACCAGCATATCGGTAAGCTCTACATCGGGGTATTCTCTTGATAACTTATGCATTACCTTTTTCCAGAGTCTGCTTGAATCAAGAACGTTTGATTTTTCAACCGAGCAAAGCTTTTTATTTCTCTTTCTTGCAGTTTCAAAGCCGATTCTGCCTATGCGTTCGATCTCTGCTTCGCTGTATGTAAGCACATCGGTGGCTACATCACCCTCGGTCTTATGCTCGCCGAAGTAAATGCCGCCGATAAGCTCTCTTACAATAATAAAATCAATGCCTTTTTCCACGATGGATTCCTTGAGGGGAGAGGCGTTTGAGAGCTGTGGCCATATCTTTGCAGGGCGGTTGTTAGAGTAAACTCCCATACCTGATCTGAGTCTTAAAAGTCCTTTTTCGGGGCGCATATAACCGGGCACGTCGTTCCACTTGTCACCACCCACAGCACCTAAAAGCACGCTGTCGGAATCGGTGCATTTTTTTAGTTCTTCCTCAGGGAGTGGATCGCCGAATTTATCAATAGCGCATCCACCCATATCCACATCGGTGTAATTGAAGTTATGTCCATAAAGCTCAGCTACCTTATCGAGAACTTTAAGTGCCTCGTTTACAATCTCGGGACCTATGCCGTCACCACGGATAACTGCGATATTCTTAACCATTTTCTTCGCCTTCTTTCAGGAATTTTAAGAGTCCGCCGCTTTTAATAATGTTCTGAATAAAGGGCGGAAAAGGCTGAGCCTTGTATTCTTTATTTGTAGTTAGGTTTGTGATGACGCCTGTATCAAAATCCACCTTGACCTTATCGCCTGCGTTTATCTCTTCAGCGGCTTCTTCGCATTCTAAAATCGGTAAGCCGATGTTGATAGCGTTTCTGTAAAAGATTCGTGCAAAGCTTTTGGCGATAACGCAACCTGTACCGCAGGTCTTAATAACCAAAGGTGCATGTTCACGGGAAGAGCCGCAACCGAAATTAAAGCCTGCTATCATCACATCCCCTGCCTCTACGTCTTTAACAAACTCGGTGTCGATATCCTCCATACAGTGAAGCGCAAGCTCTTTTGCATCAGGAGTGTTAAGATAACGGGCAGGGATGATAACATCGGTGTCAACATTATCGGGATATTTGAAAACTTTTCCTTGGATGTACATATTAAACCTCCTTGTATTCGGTAATGTAGCCTGTGAGGGCACTTGCCGCGGCTGTGTGTGGAGAAGCAAGGTAAACTTCGCTTTCCACGTGTCCCATTCTGCCTACAAAGTTGCGGTTTGTTGTGGCAATACACTTTTCACCTGCGGCAAGAATACCCATATATACGCCAAGACAAGGACCGCAGGTGGGAGTGGACACAACTGCACCTGCATCAATAAAGGCGGTGTAGTAGCCTTTTTCTACGCAGTCTCTTAAAATCTGCATAGTGCCGGGGATGATGATGCAACGAACCCCCTCTGCAACTTTCTTATCTTTTAAAATTTCGTATGCCGCCTTCATATCTTCAAGTCTGCCGTTGGTACAGCTTCCGATTACTACCTGATCAATTTTAATGTGATTAAGCTCACTTGCAGGGTGAGTATTCTCAGGCAGATGAGGACAAGCAACCGTTGGAACTATTTGACTTAAATCTATGTCGTATACTTTTTCATACTCTGCGTCCTCGTCAGCCTCATAAATCACAGGCTCTCTTTCACTTCTGCCTTCAAGATATTTCATAGCAACGTCGTCAACAGGGAAGATTCCGTTTTTCGCTCCTGCCTCTATTGCCATATTGCAGATGCAAAGTCTGTCATCCATGGAAAGATTTTTAACACCCTCGCCCATAAACTCCATGCTTTTGTAGAGAGCTCCGTCAACACCAATCATACCGATAATGGTGAGTATCACGTCTTTGCCGCTGCAATTTGAGGGAAGCTTGCCTGTGAGATTGAATTTAATTGCAGAGGGTACCTTGAACCAAGCCATACCCGTCGCCATACCTGCTGCCATGTCTGTAGAGCCCACACCTGTGGAGAAAGCTCCCAGCGCACCGTAGGTGCAGGTGTGGCTGTCGGCACCGATTATGCAGTCACCGGCGGTGACAACTCCCTGCTCAGGCAGAAGTGCGTGTTCAATTCCCATTTTACCCACATCGTAAAAGTGGCTGACACAATGTGAGCAGGCAAATTCTCGGCAAGTTTTGCTTTGCTGAGCGGCTTTAATGTCCTTATTTGGAACAAAATGGTCGAGCACGATTGCCACCTTGTCTTTATCAAAAACCTTGTCAAAGCCAGCTTTTTTGAACTCGTTTACAGCAACCGGGGTTGTGATGTCGTTGCCCAGCACAATGTCAATCTTTGCGCTTATAAGCTGACCTGCCACTACACTGTTAAGACCTGCGTGTGCGGCAAGGATTTTTTGAGTCATAGTCATTCCCATATCATTTACCTTCCTTCGTCATATTGTGAAAAGCACTCAAGAGTGCTTTTGTGCTGGCAGTAATCACGTCGGTATCGGTTCCAGCACCGAAGAACATCTTGCCGTCGTTGCTTTCAAGTCCGATGTAAGATGCCGCCACGCTTTCCGATCCCTGACCCTGCATACTGTGTTGTGTGAATACCTCAAGGGTGTACTCTTTTCCTGTGTAAGCTTTCAGTGCATTGTTGACTGCGTTCAGGGTGCCGTTGCCCTCTGCTTCAAGCTCGGTTTCTTCACCGTTTTTCATAAAGGTGATATTGATTTTCACCACATCATTTTCGCGCATAAACTCAAAATCGGTGATGCTTATTTCACTTTGCAGATTAAGGAAATGTTCCTCAAATATTCCGAGTACTTCGTCGGGCTTTAATTCTTTGTGCTGGTGGTCAGAAATATCCTTGCACATATAACTGAAATGCTCGCGCATTTTTTGCGGCAGATTGTAACCGAAGCTCTGCTCTAAAAGATATCCGATACCGCCTTTTCCCGACTGGGAGTTTACTCTGATTACATCGCCATCGTATGTACGTCCGATGTCCTTGGGGTCGATGGGAATGTAGGGTACGCTCCAGCTTTTCAATTTGTTCTTGCTCCTGTGTTTCATACCCTTTGCTATTGCATCCTGATGAGAGCCTGAAAATGCGGCGAACACCAATGCTCCTGCATAGGGAGCTCTTTCGTATACATGCATACGAGTGCATTTTTCGTATTCTTCGACAAGATAGTTCATATTTGAAAAGTTAAGTTTCGGATCAACTCCGTGGGAGTACATATTCATTGCCAGAGTGATAATATCTACGTTACCTGTTCGCTCACCGTTGCCGAAGAGTGTACCCTCAACTCTGTCAGCACCTGCCAAGAGTGCAAGCTCGGTGTCGGCAACTCCTGTGCCTCTGTCGTTGTGAGGATGAAGCGAGAGGGTAACAAACTCTCTGTACTTTAAGTTTTCGCTCATATACTCTACCTGGGAGGCGTAAACGTGGGGAAGACTCATCTCCACAGTAACAGGCAGATTGATGATTACGTTGTTGGTTTCTGAAGGCTCTAAAACATCCAGCACCGCATTGCAAACCTCCAAAGCATAATCAGGCTCGGTGCCTGTGAAGGATTCGGGAGAGTATTCAAAACGGAAGTTTCCTTCATATTCACTTGCAAGCTTTTTCACAAGCTTTGCGCCGTCAACTGCAATCTTTTTAATCTCTTCCTTACTCTTTTTAAACACTTGTTCACGTTGAGCAACGCTTACAGAATTGTAAAAATGAATAATAGCACTTGGTGCACCCTTGCAAGCATCAAAGGTTTTGCGGATAATGTGCTCTCTGCACTGAGTCAGCACCTGAACGGTGACATCCTCAGGAATCATATTATTATCAATAAGAGTGCGAAGAAATTCATATTCGGTCTCTGAAGCGGCAGGAAAACCTACCTCTATTTCTTTAAAGCCTACATCTAAAAGCACCTTGTAGTATTCAAGCTTTTCCTGAAGGCTCATAGGAATCACAAGTGCCTGATTGCCGTCGCGCATATCCACACTGCACCATACAGGAGGCTTTTCGATATGGTCTTTCTCTACCCATTTGTTGTATTTCTTGTCTACGGGGAAGTATCCCACTCGGTATTTACTTGAGTCCATCATAAGCCTAACTCCTTTTCTGCTATTACTTCCACCTCTACCAAAGCACCCTTGGGAAGCTCCTTAACTGCCACGCAGCTTCTGGCAGGCTTTTCGGTAAAATACTCTCCGTATACATTGTTAAAATCCGCAAAGTCGTTCATATCTTTTAAAAAGCAGGTGGTCTTGACGACATATTTAAAGCCTGAACCTGAAGCCTCTAAAACTGCCTTAAGATTCCTGCACACTCTGTGAGTCTGCTCTTTAATGCTTTCTCCCTCAAGGGCGCCTGTTTCGGGGTTTAGTGCAATCTGTCCTGAGGTGAAAACAAGGTTATTTAGCACCACTGCCTGTGAATAAGGTCCTATTGCTTTTGGTGCATTGTCGGTTGTAATTTTTGTGTTCATAATTATTCTCCTCTCTGTTACACTACAATTCTGAAACCCTCTTTTTTGAGGGACTCGGTTATTAATTTAACGTGAGCATAATCTCTTGTTTCCATCTCGATTCTCAGGAAACATCCGTTGACACTTTTTGTGTTGCCTTTTTCATAGTGAACACCTGTAACGTTACCGCCGAGGTCAGCGATGATTCTTGAAATTTCCTTGAGCTGACCGGGTTTGTCGATTAGCTCAATAAGAAGGCTTGAAGATCTGCCTGAATTAAGAAGTCCTCGGTCTATCACTCGGGAAAGACTTGTAACGTCGATGTTTCCGCCTGACACAACGCTGACAACACGCTTACCTTTTAGCGGAAGCTTATTAAACATCACAGCCGCTACAGCAGCAGCTCCTGCGCCCTCTGCAATCATCTTCTGCTTTTCAATAAGTGCCAGAATTGCACTTGCAACCTCGTCGTCAGAAACAAGCACTACATCGTCAACATATTCGCTTGCTATTGCAAAGGTGTTCTCCCCGGGCTCTTTGACAGCAATTCCGTCGGCAATGGTCTGCACGGATTCGAGACACTCGATTTTGCCTGCTTTCAGGGACTTATACATACTTGGAGCTCCCTTGACCTGAACTCCGTAAACCTTCACAGAAGGTCTTATCTGCTTTACTGTGTAAGCGATTCCCGAAAACAGACCGCCTCCGCCTACGGGTACTACAATGGCGTCGATGTTATCAAGGTCGTTTAAGATTTCAAGGGCGATGGTACCCTGACCTGCAATAACGTTTTCATCGTCAAAGGGATGCACGAAGGTGTAACCCTCTTTTTCTTTAAGCTCCAAAGCTTTCCTATATGCATCGTCATAGCAACCTGCCACCAGACACACATCAGCGCCGAAACCCTTTGTGGCTTCAACCTTGGATATGGGAGCAGAGTCGGGCAGACAGATGAGTGATTTGATGCCGTTCTTCGTTGCCGCCAATGCCACACCCTGTGCGTGGTTGCCTGCAGAGCAGGCGATAACTCCCTTCTTCTTTTCTTCGTCAGTGAGCATAGCGATTTTGTAGGCAGAGCCTCGTACCTTGAAGGAACCTGTAATCTGTAAATTTTCGGGCTTTAAATATAGTTCGCAGTCATTGGCGATTCCGTAAGCTCTGACTAATTTTGTTTCTCGGATGATACCCTTGAGAACACTTTGTGCGTTAAAAACCTTATCAAGAGATAGCATAATAATTCCGCCTTTCACATAATGATTTTATGCTTTAAGGCAAAAAATAAACCCGCCTCAAAGCTTAATAGTTGCTTTGAGACGGGTGAAATTTAAAAAATATAATACACTCGCGGTACCACTCAAATTGCGGATACAATAATCCGCCACCTCTTCGAAGTCCATCAACTTCTATGCACTGACGTAGCATACACGGGAAATGCCTACTGGGTGTTAAACCTTTGGGATTTCCGGCTCGGAAGGGATTGGAAGCTCTGTAGTCCTTTGCCGGGATCGCACCATCCCCGACTCTCTGCGAAATTCGTTACAGTTTCCGTCTTCGTCACAGCCTTTGTTTCGAAGTCAATCAACCTCTATGCACTGACGTAGCATACACGGGTCGCCCTACTGAATGAAAGTTCAGGCTTCCGGCTCGGAAGGGAGAGGTCTTGGCAGGGTCATACCGATTCGCACCAAACATCGGTTCTCTGAAATGAATATCCTTGACCGTTTTTCGTCACAGCCTTTAAGAAAATTTTAAATTTGTTGAGTATTTTACTCCTAGAATTCTTTAGTGTCAAGTAGATTTTATAAAAAATCACAATTAACACCATAAATCTTTTCGAATACAACTATTGATTTATTCGATAATCAAACAAAAAACATCTGGACTTGTTAAGATTGTTATGATATGTGTTTGTATTGAGAAAGGCGGTGCAAACTGTGACAAATCTACAGCGAAGCGACTGCTAATATTTCACCCGGCGAGTTCTCTCCTCGAGTCTATGCTCTTGATAAGCAAGTGCTTAAACATCAGTAATAATTAATAATCGCCCTGTTATTTTTAACAGGGCGTTGAATATTTGTGTTAAGTTAACTTTGGTAAATAGATTCAAAATAAGAGATTTTTACCTTCTGGACCTTACACAAGATTTTTTGATATGTATTTTCGCAGATTTAAGGGCCAAAACGGTGTTTTTGACTAAATTCTGTTCAGATTTTTTTGATATGTGAAATTAATTTGTAAAGATGATCAAAACAAAACTTTAGGCAGTGTATTTGTGATTCAGTTACACCGATATTACACCGAAGGGGCTGAAAACGTCTGTTTTCAGCCCCTTTTTTAGCAAAGAAAAAAGTCTTGAAACCCGCATAAACACTGCGTTTTCAAGACTTTTAGATGGCCCGAGTGACAGGAGTCGAACCTGCGGCCTCTTGAACCCCATTCAAGCGCGCTACCAAACTGCGCCACACCCGGATATAAAAGACGGTGAGATTTTCACCGTCTTTTTATCTTTTGTTTAGTTTGCAGAGAAGAATTTGTCG